>NZ_RJVZ01000001.1:0-200872 GCF_003944215.1 Streptococcus oralis
GTATTATATTAGAAGGATTTATGTAGTCTTTTTGATGATTTTCAATAGCTTCTTCATAGGATATATTTTCAGATGTTGCTTTATCATTATTTTTAGATTCTTTATAAATCGCAAATGAAGATATATCACCAAACTTCTCTAAAAGTTTGTTATAGTTTTGTTCCGAAATCATAAAATATCCTCGCGTTTCAATCTTATTTAAACTGTTCTGAGAAGCGGATATCTCCTTGGTAGAAGCCACGGATATCGTTGATACCATAACGGAGCATAGCTACACGCTCTTGCCCAAGACCAAAGGCAAATCCAGAATAAACAGTCGCATCGATACCACTCATTTCAAGAACGCGTGGGTGAACCATCCCAGCACCCATAATTTCGATCCAACCCGTTTTCTTACATACGTTACAGCCTTCTCCACCACACTTGAAGCAGGAAACATCCACCTCAACAGATGGCTCTGTGAAGGGGAAGTAAGATGGACGCAGACGGATCTGACGCTCTTCACCGAACATCTTTTGCACAATCAACTGAAGCGTTCCTTGAAGATCTGCCATGGAGATGTTCTTCCCGACAACCAAGCCCTCAATTTGGTGGAATTGGTGACTGTGGGTTGCATCATCCGTATCACGACGGAAGACACGCCCTGGTGAGATCATCTTCAAAGGACCTTTAGAGAAATCATGGGCATCCATAGCACGCGCCTGAACTGGAGATGTGTGAGTACGAAGCAAGATTTCTTCTGTGATGTAGAAAGTGTCCTGCATATCGCGAGCTGGATGGTCTTTAGGAAGATTCATACGTTCAAAGTTATAGTAGTCTTGCTCCACTTCAAAACCATCCACAACTTGATACCCCATCCCGATGAAAATATCTTCGATTTCTTCACTGGTTTGTGTCAAAACGTGACGGTGACCAGTCGCTACCGGACGACCTGGAAGTGTCACATCGAGGCTCTCACTTGCTAGTTGAGCTGCGACTTTCTTTTCTTCCAAGAGTTTCGCTGTTTCCTCAAAGGCTGCTGTCAAGACATCACGAGCTTCATTGACGTGTTTCCCAATGATTGGACGCATCTCAGCAGAAACATCTTTCATCCCTTTGAGGATTTCAGTAAGCGACCCTTTTTTACCAAGAACAGAGACACGCAAATCTTGCATCTCTTTTTCATTTTCAGCAGAAATCTGCTTCAAGCTAGCCAGCGTTTCTTCGCGAAGCGCTTTTAATTGTTCTTCAATAGTTGACATAATTCCTCCATCAGTCGCTCGTAGATAAAAAGAAAACCACATGCCAAAAACTCCACTCGGAGCGTTGACACGCGGTACCATCCGTTTCATCTGACAAGTCAGACCTTCATTTCTAAATCCATGCGCAAGTGAATTCACCCAGCTTTCATATAGAGAGCTTGCAGTCACGGCTCTCCTCCCTGATATACTTCCCTTGAGTTACTAGTCTTGCGGATTCCTATTCAATTACTACTTAGTTTATCAGATTTTTACCATTCTTGCAAGACCTATCTCACTTCTGCTTGCCTTTAAATCGCCATTGGAAGCGAAGCTTGTCATAGAAAGGAAATTCGATAAACAAGACTCCCAAACCCACACAGAAACTGGCAAGAACATCTGATGGGTAGTGAACTCCCAGATAGACCCGAGATAGAAGCACACTGACTAGGTAGAAGCCAAGGACGATTTGCACGATTTTTCTCCAAACCGGATCTTTAATCCGTTGACTGAGAATGACAATCAGAGTGCCTACCATCAAAGTTACAGCCAGAGAATGAC
This sequence comes from Streptococcus oralis, assembly GCF_003944215.1. Classification (GTDB taxonomy): domain Bacteria; phylum Bacillota; class Bacilli; order Lactobacillales; family Streptococcaceae; genus Streptococcus; species Streptococcus oralis_BI. The sequence continues at coordinate 1,779 of NZ_RJVZ01000001.1, forward strand.
CACTTGGGAAGGAAAATCCCTTCTCCTCTACTAGATGTAAGATAGCTGGCCGCGGGCGCTGGTAGATATTTTTAAAGGTCACGATTAAAAGACCAGCTAAGGCTAGATTGCCCGCCATGAAGTAGCTTTCTATCTTCCACTGCTTACGATAAAAGATAAAGGCTGTAATGACAACCCAAGTGATAATCACTGGGATATCAATCAAATGCGTAAGGGCACGGAACAGAACTGTCAAATAATCTGGCAAGTCCCCACGAAGGGCAGTCTGAATCGGTTGATCAAAACCGACCAGCGTTTCAGGGTAAAACTTAACCATATAACCAAGAAGGACGAAAAGTAAAAGGGCAAAACTGCCCTTCATTAAAAATGTTTGTTTATCTCTCATAATGTTTTAAGGTTGATTTCAAGAGGACGTATAACAACCAGAATGAAACGGCAAAGATTACACCTTCAATCAAGTTAAAAGGTAATACCATGGTCATTAGGTAGTTGGAAAGTCCTATAATTTCTCTAATATCAAAGTTAGCAAACTGCGCGTACAAAGGAACAGCATAGACATAGTTGAGAACCAACATCGCTGAAGTCAATCCTATAGTTCCCGCTAGAGATGCTAGTAGGAAACGAAGGGGGCTACGTTCCTTTTTCCAAATCAAACCAAAAGCGATAACAAAAACTCCCAAAGCTACGATATTCATTGGCAAGCCAATGTAAGTATTCACTCCCTGGCTATTCAGAAGCAACTTCAAGAGTGATCGAAGCAAGAGAATCCCTAGAGCAGCTGGCAAATCCATCACTACCAAGCCCACAAGGACTGGTAAGATACTAAACTCGATCTTGAGGAAGGTCGCCGCTGGCAATAGCGGAAAGTCAAAGTACATCAGCACAAATGAAATGGCTGATAAAATCGCAATGGTCGAAAGTCGACGTGTGTTTGTCATAACAGGTTCCTCCAATTTTCTATAAAATCAGAAGAAGTTGGAAAGGATCCCTCTATCTATTCTCACTTTTTATATCCCAAAAGTTCCCCCTCACTCTTTTGAGCAAGCGGTTGCAATTTATCTATAAACTCATCAGAACAGACAAGGCTATTCTTTCGTCTTCTCCCATCCAGACTATACTGTCGGTTGTGGAATCGCACCACATCAGCTTGCGCTCGCGGACTTCTTTAACTAAGATATTTTGGATTAATCTAGGCGTCGCAGTCGAAGATAATACTTGAGTATATAGAGACAAGATAACGAAGAGTAAGCCAAAATAGCTAGTTAAAGTCACCGCCGGTCGGGAATCACACCCAGCCCTGAAGACCCTTTAATCATAACAAAAAACGCTTGCAAGTGCAAGCATTTTGATTATTTCAATTTATCTGCTTCATAGGTGTGAACAAGCTCAAGACCTGCAAAGTTCTGCTGACGAAGAGCCTCATAGACAATCATGCAGACGGTATTAGACACATTGAGACTGCGGACGTGTTCATCATTCATGGGAATACGGAGAACCTTCTCAGGATGTTCTCGCATAAATTCCTCTGGCAAACCCTTATCCTCACGTCCAAAGAGAAAATACTGGTCCTCATCGCTTGCCAAATTCGCCTCAGAATAAACCTTTTCTGCAAATTTGGAAATCAAGTAGAGTTTTCCCTTCATCTGAGACATAAAGTCTGCCAAGTTATCATAAAAATGAATCTCTAACTTATCCCAATAATCTAAACCTGCTCGCTTCATTTTGCGGTCATCAATAGGAAAGCCCATCGGTTTGATGATGTGGAGGGGAGAATTGGTCGCAGCGCAAGTACGCGCGATATTACCTGTATTTTGTGGAATCTGAGGTTCAAATAAAACAATGTGATTTGTCATAATTGGCTTCCTTTTATCATTGCAAAAAAATAGCCACACTGCCCGGAGTCAAGCTCAGCAAACAGCGTGGTTAAGGCGTCGTTAACTTACCTCACAACAGGTTTGAAGTAAATCAGCGAAACTACTTTCTTAGTATAACACTTTCAGAATCAATGTCAATAGAAACGACTTGATTTTTTTACTTTTTTTATTATATTTTCATACTCAGACATTCACTTTCAAAATAGCCTTAGCAAGAGAGTAAAATCACTTCAAATCAGAGACATTGTCATAGAAGTTAAGCAAGTTTATCTTCAAAAACTTGGAAAAGACCTTTCTTCCTTCAAAAATTGGCTTGGCAAGTGCATTTTTTGCTAAAAAAGGGTATGATAGTTACATCATGAAAAAGTAGGTTTTTTATATGAAAATTGTCCTTGTTGGTGGAGGGAAAGTCGGTTTTGCCCTCTGTCGTTCACTAGTAGCGGAAAACCATGACGTTGTCCTCATCGAGCAAAATGAAGCTGTACTTAACCATATTGTCAGTCGCTTTGATATCATGGGACTCCTTGGAAATGGTGCTGACTTTGCCATCTTAGAACAAGCCGGTGTTCAAGAGTGTGATATCTTTATCGCTCTAACTGAATACGATGAAGTGAATATGATTTCAGCGGTACTTGCTAAAAAAATGGGGGCTAAAGAAACCATTGTTCGAGTGCGAAATCCTGAATACTCTAATGCCTATTTTAAAGAGAAAAATATTCTTGGATTTTCACTTATCGTTAACCCAGAACTCTTAGCAGCCCGTGCCATCTCAAATATCATCGATTTCCCTAATGCCCTCTCAGTTGAGCGTTTTGCTGGAGGTCGTGTCAGCCTGATGGAGTTTGTTATCAAAGATTCTAGCGGTCTCTGTCAAATGCCAATCTCAGACTTCCGTAAAAAATTTGGCAACATCATTGTCTGTGCTATGGAAAGAGACCATCAACTCATGATTCCAAGTGGTGATGTTACCATCCAGGACAAGGATCGGATTTTTGTTACGGGAAATCGTGTAGATATGATGCTTTTCCACAACTATTTCAAATCACGTGCAGTGAAAAGCTTGCTTATCGTTGGAGCTGGAAAAATTGCTTATTATCTACTTGGCATTTTAAAAGACAGCCGCATTGATATCAAGGTTATCGAAATTAATCCTGAAAGAGCTCGTTTCTTTAGTGAAAAATTCCCTAATCTCTATATTGTTCAGGGAGATGGAACCGCTAAGGATATCTTACTAGAAGAAAGTGCTCCTAGCTATGATGCAGTCGCAACCTTAACTGGGGTTGATGAGGAAAACATCATCACCTCTATGTTTCTTGACCGTGTTGGCGTCCAGAAAAATATCACCAAGGTCAACCGGACCAGCCTCCTAGAAATTATCCATGCACCTGATTTTTCAAGTATCATCACACCCAAAATCATCGCAGTGGATACCATTATGCACTTTATCCGTGGTCGGGTTAACGCCCAATACTCAGACCTTCAAGCTATGCACCACCTTGCAAATGGTCAAATTGAAACCCTACAATTCCATATCAAGGAAGCTAATAAAATGACTGCCAAACCCCTTTCACAGTTAAAATTGAAGAAAGAGGTTCTCATCGCAGCCATTATCCGAAAAGGAAAAACAATCTTCCCGACTGGAGAGGATATGCTTGAGGTAGGAGACCAGTTACTGATAATCACCCTGCTGCCAAACATCACCAAGATTTATGATTTGATTGAGAGGTAAAAAATGAATAAAAGTATGATTCGTTACCTCCTCTCAAAACTTCTCTTGATTGAGGCGGTTCTACTCCTAGTGCCCGTTAGCGTAGCAACCTATTATCAAGAATCCAGTCAAGTATTCACAGCTCTCTTTACAACAATTGGAATTTTAGTCCTTCTCGGTGGGCTGGGAGTCTTACGAAAACCAAAAAATCAACGGATTTATGCCAAGGAGGGTGTCCTAATCGTTGCCCTCTGTTGGATTCTCTGGTCTTTCTTTGGTGGCTTACCCTTTGTCTTTTCAGGACAAATCCCCAGCATCATCGATGCCTTCTTTGAAATCAGTTCTGGTTTTACAACGACTGGTGCTACTATCCTAACAGATGTTTCCGTTCTCAGTCGTTCCCTCCTCTTCTGGCGAAGTTTCACCCACTTGATCGGAGGGATGGGGGTACTCGTCTTTGCACTTGCCATTATGGACAATGCCAAGAATAGCCACTTGGAGGTGATGAAGGCTGAGGTTCCTGGACCTGTCTTTGGTAAGGTCGTATCCAAGCTAAAAAACACTGCCCAGATTCTCTATCTGCTTTATCTGGCTCTCTTCTCCCTTTTTGTGGTTATCTACTACCTAGCAGGCATGCCTCTCTATGATAGTTTTGTCATCGCTATGGGAACAGCTGGTACAGGAGGGTTCACCGTCTACAACGATGGAATTGCCCACTATGGTAGCTCACTCATCACCTATCTAGTTAGTATCGGAGTTCTGGTTTTTGGGGTTAACTTTAATCTCTACTACTACCTCATGCTCCGTCGGGTCAAGGCCTTCTTTGGAGATGAAGAACTACGAGCATATATAATCATTGTCCTAGTTTCTACCGGCTTGATTACTCTTAATACACTCCACCTCTATCAAGGTGTCTCTAAGAGTTTTGAGATGGCTCTCTTCCAGGTTTCCAATATCATCACGACAACTGGATTTGGTTACGGAGATATTACCAACTGGCCCCTCTTCTCCCAGTTTATCCTCCTCTTCCTCATGGGAATCGGTGGCTCAGCTGGTTCAACTGCTGGTGGTCTCAAAATTATCCGTGGACTCATCCTCACAAAAATTGCCAAAAATCAGATTTTGTCCATCTTATCCCCTCACCGTGTCTTGACTCTGCATGTCAATAAAACCGTGATTGATAAGGATACCCAGCACAAGATTCTTAAATATTTTGCCATCTACGTGATGATTATACTCTCTCTCATCTTTATCGTCAGTCTTGATAGCAATGATTTTCTAGTCGTGACCAGTGCGGTCTTCAGCTGTTTTAACAATATCGGACCTATTCTAGGTACAACCTCTAGTTTTGCCATCTTTAGTCCCATCTCTAAAATCCTGCTCTCCTTTGCAATGATTGCAGGTCGTTTAGAGATATACCCAATTTTGCTACTCTTTATGAAACGAACTTGGTCTAAACGTTAATTATAATTACAATTCCCCTTTTACAAGATAGTAAAAGGGGAATTTTTCTATTAAAAATGAGAAGACCTTTCGGTCCTCTCCTAGTCTGTTTATTTTTTAAGAGCTTCTTTGTATCGAGCAACTTCCGCTTGGTTAGCCCAAACATAGTGACCTGGACGAATTTCTACCATAGATGGCTTATCTGTCTCATAGTCATGTTGGTCAGGATCGTAAACTTTCAAGACCTTCTTGCGTTCCAATATTGGATCTGGAATCGGTACAGCAGATAGAAGTGCTTGAGTATATGGGTGGACAGGATTGTTAAACAATTCCTCTGTCTCCGCCACTTCGACGATAACTCCCTTATAGATAACCGCGATACGATCTGAGATAAAGCGAACAACTGACAAGTCATGCGCGATAAAGAGATAGGTCAAGCCCAACTCTTTTTGGAACTTCTTGAGCAAGTTCAAGACTTGCGCACGCACTGATACGTCCAAGGCTGAAATTGGCTCATCCGCAATAACGAAATCAGGTTCCATCACAAGGGCACGGGCAATCCCGATACGCTGACGTTGACCACCAGAAAACTCGTGTGGATAACGGGTCAAGTGTTCTTTCAAAAGTCCAACTTCATGAATCATCTTTTGAACTTTTTCTTTTCGATCTTCTTCATCTTTAAACAAGTGGTAGTTGTAAAGACCTTCAGAGATGATATAGTCAACTGTCGCACGCTCATTCAAGCTTGCTGCAGGGTCCTGGAAAATCATCTGGATACGACGGATTAAGTCTGCTGATTCCTTATGAGATTTTTTCCCATTGATCTTCTGACCATCAAAGATGATTTCACCTTTACTGGTATTATTTAGACCAATAATGGCACGACCAATCGTTGTTTTCCCACTACCAGACTCACCTACAAGAGAGAAAGTTTCTCCCTTGTTGATAAAGAAGTTGGCGTTTTTAACCGCCACAAACTTCTTACTTCCTTCACCGAAGGAAATTTCTAAATCTTTAATTTCTACTAATTTTTCAGACATTTCCTTCCTCCTAGTCTTCTAGATGAGCAAAGCCCATTTTATCGCGAATCTTGTCATGCAAGTCTGCAATGACTCCAGGTTTTTCAACTTTAGGAGCATTCTCATGAAGCAACCAAGTCTTAGCCCAGTGGGTATCAGTGACTGAAAACTTAGGTGACTTCTCTTCAAAATCAATTTGCATCGCATAATCTGAACGAAGGGCAAAGGCATCACCTTTCAACTCAGTATAAAGAGACGGTGGTGTTCCTGGGATAGAGTACAATTCCCCTTTATCATCAGCAAGCTGAGGCAAGCTAGACAAGAGACTCCAAGTGTATGGATGACGTGGGTCGTAGAAGACTTCCTCAACAGTACCGTATTCTACAATTTCCCCAGCATACATAACCGCTACCTTATCCGCAATACTTGCTACCACACCAAGGTCATGGGTGATAAAGATAATGGTAAAGTGGTACTCATTTTGCAAGGTTTTAAGCAAATCAATGATTTGCGCTTGAATAGTTACGTCAAGGGCCGTTGTTGGCTCGTCACAGATCAAAATATCTGGACGACACGCAAGGGCAATCGCAATAACGATACGTTGGCGCATCCCTCCAGAATATTGGAAAGGATACTCGTCAAAACGTTTTTCAGCGTCTGGAATTCCGACCTTGTTCATATAGTCGATTGCCATCTCTTTGGCTTCCTTAGCTGTTTTCCCTTGGTGTTTAACGATAACTTCTGTGATTTGGCTACCGATTGTGTTAATTGGGTCCAAGCTTGTCATTGGATCTTGGAAGATGGTCGCAATTTTAGCACCACGAATCTCTTCCCATTCCTTATTAGAAGTCAATGCTGTCAAGTCTTGTCCACGATAGTCGATACTTCCTTGGGCAATACGTCCGTTGTCTTCTAACATCCCTGTAAAGGTTTTTGTTAAGACAGATTTACCAGAACCGGACTCACCTACCAAGGCAAGAACTTCTCCCTCAATCAGATCCAGAGAAACTCCTCGGATAGCCGTCAGAACTTTGTCACGAACGTCAAATTCCACGACAATATCGCGAGCAGTCAAAATTACATTATTTTCTTTTGTCATGTCTACTCCTATCTATGTGTACGTGGATCACTAGCGTCCGCTAGGTTTTGACCAACAACGAAAAGAGATAGGGAAACCAAGATCAAGGTTGTCAACGGAATCCAGAACAAGTAAGCGTTGGTCGTAACGTTTTGTGAGTAATCTGAGATCAAACGTCCCAAACTTGGCACTGTTACAGGTAATCCCAATCCAAAGAAGGAAAGGAAGGCTTCATAAGAAATAAAGGCTGGAAGCATTTGAGTCATTGTTGTAACGATAACAGATACCAATTGTGGCATGATGTTTTTAACAATGATTTTAAAGGTTGGTGTTCCAAGTGTTTGAGAAGCAAGGTTGTATTCCAAGTCACGGTAACGCATGATTTGGATACGAATCATATAGGCAATCCCAATCCAAGTCGTCACACTCATGGCAAAAATCAAATTCCAGAAACCTGCTCCGATTGAGTACGTCAAAACGATAACAATCAAAAGCGAAGGAATATTATTGATAACGTTATAGACTTCCATCATAACGCGGTCAACAGATTTTGAAATTCCCCAAATTCCACCAACAATAACCCCAATCACAAGGTTGATAAAAGTGGCAATTACAGAGATGAGAATTGAATTACGCGCACCAAACCAAACCCCATCAAACAAGGATTTACCATTGCTATCTGTACCAAACCAATGTTCAGCATTTGGTTTTATGAAACGAGCAGAAAAATCATTAACCTTACTTACATCATTAAAGTCAAACTTTGAGAACATTGGGTAAATAAAGCTCATCAGGATAATGGCTACCAAAATCCCCAACATAAGGACTGTTGATTTTTTCTTTAGAAATTGTCTAAATACAGAACCCCAGTAAGAATAGGCAGGAGCATCAATTGTTTCAGAGGCAAAATCGTCACGTTTTACGAACTGAAATTTTTCTTTATCAATTGTTGACATTATTTGCCTCCTTTCTCTGTCAATTTAATACGTGGGTCAATAATTGTCATCCAAATATCACCAATAAAGTATGAGAAGATTGACAAACATGTGAAAATGAAGACAAGACCAACCACCATGTTATTATTTGATGCTTTTACAGAGTCAATTAACATTTTACCCATACCTGGGAAGGCGAAGACGGTTTCTGTCAGAGTTGCTCCACCAATAACACCAAGGATCGAACCTGGAATTCCTGAAACCAAAGGAACCATGGCATTTTTAAAGATGTGTTTGTTTGAAATTTCTTTTTCAGACAGTCCTTTTGCACGAGCAAATCGAACGAAATCTTGAGATTGCAAGTCAATCATATAACGACGAATCCAAATAGCAAGACCAGGGGCACCAAGCAAGCCAAGAATAACTGCTGGCAAAACATAGGACCGCCAATCTCCAGCCCCCAAGATAGGGAATGAATCCGGGAAGCCAATTGATGAACCAATCAAACGAACAATATACACTAAGGCAATCGTTGGAAGAGCAAGCAAGAAAGTCAAAGTCCCTGTAGAGAAACTATCAATCCAAGTATTCTTGTGGCGAGCCATAGCAGATCCAAGAGGAATTGCGATAGCATAAGAAATAATCAAACCGATCAAACCAGCAACAGCCGAGCTTGCAATCATTGATGGATATTGATAATTGCTTTCTGTAGCTGTATATGGATCGTCTTTACCATAGTTAGCTACCTCACGCGCATCTGCTTGACTTGGTGACTTGTAGGTACGAGAGTAAATATCTACAGAGGAAGTCTTTTTACCCGTAGGGAATTGAACTTCTGATGTCTTGGTTTGTCCCTGACCCTGTGTGATAACTTGAAGCACTGGTGTGTTTGCATAAGTTGGGTAAGAGTCTCCCAAGTTAATGTTCACAAAGTTTTGGTGTACAAATGGGAATTGATTATTGAAATACAAAAGATATTTATGTTTTGTACCTGAACCAACCAATGACCAACCGATAGCAGGGTCATTTTCAAAACGAAGATAGCGTTCCAAGTTTGGATTTTCAGGGTCTTGAATCTTGTTTGTATGATCAATGTCGAGCAAATTCGAGTAGAATTTGAAAACACGTTCAAAAATTGGAATTTCACGCGTAGCATAGAATTGACCACTTTCTGAGAATACACCGAGTGTCCAACCATTCCCTAGTTGGTTGATGTATTTTTCGTAGATTGCCTTATTAGTATCATTGGCATCTACTGTTACAGATGAGTCCATTGTGCTCGCTTTTTCTTGCAACTCCTTGGTATCGTAGTACTCGATATAGCCCATCCGCTCATAAACGGTATTTTCATAGTTATCCCGTTTATCTGGCGTCGTTGCAATCTTGTTATAGTTGGTATCCTGCTTGAAAATCAGTTTTCGAGGAACCATCGTATAGATAATCGTGTAGGTCAAGGTTGTCACCAAGAAGATAGACACCAATGAACGCAATACACGCATAAAAATATATTTCTTCATATCGTTTCCTTTTAAAATCCCAAAAGAACCTTCTCCTCATGGAGAGAAAGTTCTCTTGAGAGTTATTTATTTAACGTGATTAGCCAATTCTTTTTGAACTTTTTCGTTTGATTCTTTTTTCTCTTTGAGCCATTTTTCACGAGCTTGTTCATAGTCAGCTTTTGTTACAACCTTATCTTGTAACTGAATATACTTGAAGTATACGTCTGAGCCCTTATCTCCAGATTGACTGTATGATGCTGTGAATGGCACAACACGAGAAATGAATGGTGCAGCACCAGTTGATGACATAGCTGGCAAGATGAGTGAGCTATCTGTCAACCAAGCTTGAGCAGCCGCGTATTTTTCATAACGAACATTCAAGTCGCTTGTTTCTTTAGCAGCTTCATCAACTAGCTTATCGTATTCTTTCAAACCAACTTGAGCTGCTGCAGCATTATCTGCACCTTCGTAACCCATGTATGTTTTTGTTTGTTCAGCATTCGTTGTTTTCAAGATATCAAGGTAAGTTGATGGATCTTCATAGTCTGGGTTCCATCCAACGCCACCTGAGAGATCCCAGTCTTCTGCTGCTGCATTCGCCGCATAGTAGGTAATATTAGTAAACTCATCTTTAGAAACTTGTTGGATATCGATGACTACATTGCCTTCACCAAGCACTGTTTCAACGGATTGTTTGAAGGATTGGATACGTGCGATATAGTTTTTAGCAGTTTGGTCTACTGGGATATCCAAGTGGATAGGGAATTTCACACCTTCTGCTTCCAATGCTGTTTTGGCTTTGGCAAATTCGGCTTTGGCTTTATCGGCGTTGAAAAGTCCATCTTGACCATCTGCAAAGTTTACATTCTTCCACTCATCACCGTAAGCAGCCATCTTTTCAGTTACCAAGTCACCGAAAGTTTTTTCACCAGCAGAGACGAAGTCAGGTTTTACAAAGAGGTTACGAACGGCACGAGGAGCACCTTCTTTACCATTGATTTGTGCTGAGTAAGAAGTACGGTCAAAGGCAAAGTTCAAGGCCTGACGGAAGTCTTTGTTAAGAAGGGCCTTCTTAGTAGAAGTCTTCTCTTCATCAGTTGTCTTAGAAGTGTATTTGTAACCTTGACGGTCAATATTCACACCCAAACCACCAATACCAGGTCCTGATGGGGTGTAGAAGATATTTTCCTTGTAGGTTTCTTCTACTTTAGAGTAGTTTGAACTTGTTGGGTAAAGACGGGCATAGCTATAAGCTCCACTTGTAAAGTTACGTTCAATAGACTCTTGGTCTGAACCATCATAGTAAGCAAGTGTTACTTTATCAAGATGAACATTGTCTTTATCCCAGTATTGTTCATTTTTAGCGAACTCGATAGAAGACTTAGCAGTCAAACCTTTCAGCAAGAATGGTCCATTGTAAAGCAATGATGTAGGGTCAGTCGCTTTAGCAAAGTCAGATCCTTTTGATTTTTCAAATTCTTCGTTCAATGGCCAGAAGATTGAATAAGCCATCTTAGAGTTCCAGTATGGTTCAGGTTTGTTCAAAGTATACTCAAGAGTATAATCATCAACTGCCTTTACACCTACTGAAGAAAAGTCTTTATTGTTTCCAGCTTTATAGTCAGCTAGACCTTTAACTGAATCTTCTGCTAGATAAAGTGCTTCAGACTTGTTATCAGCTGCGTGTTTCAAGCCATTTACGAAGTCTTTCGCTGTCACTTCAGCATACTCTTCGCCATCTGATGTCATCCATTTGACACCTTTACGAATCTTGTAGGTATAAGTCAACCCATCTTTTGAGACTGACCAGTCTTCTGCAACTGCAGGAGTCAAATTCCCATATTTATCATTTGTAAAGAGACCATCGATACCATTTGAAGTGGCAATTTTGGTACTTTGTTTCCCTGAAATGAGGTAATCCAATGTTTCTGGGTCAGCTGAATAAACATAACCATAGGATTTTGGAGCTGTTGAATCAGATGATTTTGAAGAACCACAAGCAGCGAGAACGCCAGTTGCCAGCAAAGCAATCCCTGCTGTAACAAATACTCTACTTTTTTTCATGTATGTAACTCCTCTTAAAAAATTTAGGCTTATTGCCAATTATACCATAGATTTCTCAAAAAGTAAACGAATTTTCAGAATATTTAGGCGTGTAACCACAAAAAACTTTCATTTATCAAATTTTTCTATTCTTTGTTTGCTATCTATAGAATCAAAAGGGAAGTTAAGGCTCTATAAAGCCTGATTTTCAGATTTTCTCTCCCCATTTTTCCATCCAATCAGAAAGGGCAATCTTCTAAATTGGATTTTCGATTAAGAAACTATTGACGTAGAATCATTTTCAAGGTATAATATTAAACGTTGAGGCGGTATAGCCAAGTGGTAAGGCACGGCTCTGCAAAAGCTTGATCGTCGGTTCAAATCCGTCTACCGCCTTTCAGTACCTGAATTAACAGGAATTAACCGAATGAAAAGCCCGTAAAATCGGGCTTTTTTTATTTTTCTTCAGATAAATACGGATAACTTCGAAAAACTTTTGGGGCGAGTTTGGGGCAAGGCATTATGTGCGATCACTTCGTTCCATCTCGTACATCCTTACAGAGTGCAGCACAAGATCCCGATACTTCCAAGTCGATACCAGATACTCGATAACCACCTGGTCCTCTATCTTGCATTCCATGAATAATAACAGCTTGACCGTGTATTCGTTTTTCAAAATTGGGACAGTGTAAGTCACATTTACCCAATGCTCAAAACCTAAATCAGTCTGCTCTATGCTCGCGAGTTCAATATTTATAATGTTCATGTTTTCCTCCTACTTATCTATTCGTAAAAAAATAAAAAAAGTAATGAAAAAATCATTACTTTTTTTAATTCAGACAGTACTTTCAGAACGATTTTGTTTACATCAACAAAATTGGCAACCAAGCACTTTATAAAGCTAATTGTTGATGTCAACAAGTCAATTTTCAGAGCAAACAAAAAGGCCCGCAAGCTTTTGCCTGCGGTTAAAACAATTCGAACAATATTTTAGAAATTGTCCTTTCTATTTTTTAAAAATTATTTAGTGGTAACAATTAGTCCATCAGGTAATACNTNAANTGCTGGTTTGTCTGANCGGCTGCCATCTTCGTTGACNTAGTACCAGCCTCCTTCGACTTTGACAAGTTCTTTTGAAGACATTTCGCCNTTCTCTTCTTTGAGATGGTATAGTTTGTCCTTGTATTGAACCCAGCCAGTNACCATNGCTCCTGAAGCATCAAGATAGTACCATTTACCATTCACAAGCACCCAACCAATGGCCATTGCGCCATTTTCTTTGAGATAATACCACTTACTATCATCCTTCAACCAGCGAGAAGCTATTGAATAACCTCTCTCGTTGAAGTAGTACCAGATGCCATCAATCTTTTCCCATTTGTCTTTTGGGTAAGATCCGTCAGGGTATTCATACCACCAACCAGTATCATTTCTCTTCCATTTCGGCTTAGCTTCTTCATCATCTAGTAAAACAATGTTCTTGTCGTACGGATTTGAAGAGTATTGCCACCAGCGGATACCGTCCATTGATGGAAAATATTCAAAGTTAGCTAACCCATCGTTTAAACCATACCCGGCAATCCAAAGGCTGTTTGGGAATTTCGCAAGAATCTGCTCATAATAGATATTATTGAGCGTGAATGGCTTGTAGCTGTAATAGATTGGCTCGTAGCCATTTTCTTTGAGGATTTCCATGAAGCGAATACAAGCATCTGTATTTGCCTGTTTATCTCCGCTAGCGTGATCTTCGTAGTCAAGACACAAGTATTTTACTTTTTGAGGTACATTATCAAGGAAGTAGCGTGCCTCTCGCTCAGCTTCTTCAATGTCACCACCAAACCAAGCAAAATGATAGAATCCAACAGGATTGGATTGCTCCACTTGAGCAGACAAGCAAGGATTTAGATAATTTGTACTTTCAGAAACTTTGATAATGGTATTCTGTGTACCCATTTCTTCCAAAATCCCTGAAATGTCGTAGCCATTGTGGCTAGATACGTCGATGAATAAGTCGTTTTTTTTCACTTGTTTATTTTCCTTTCCATGCATCATTCATTTGCTTGACCGCTGACTCGACGAATGTGTCGAGATCCTTATTAGTCATACTAATGTTATATTTGCTAAGCTCAGCTCTGACTTTATCACGAGCTTGCTCCAACTTTTCTTCGCCTTTATATCCAGTTTCAGCAGCTACCTGCTCCACGGCATTTACTGCATTTTTGGCCAAGATTTCAACGATTTTGATGGTCTTTTCTCCGCCTTTTTTGACAAGGTAGTCTTTGACCGCTTTGACTGCGATACCAGACAAAATAACAAGGATGCTGATTGCTCCATTAATAATGATTTCAGTAATTTGTTGCATGTTATTCTCCTTTTTCGATTTCTTCCATGCGGTCGTTCATGCGTACCATTTCTTTTTGAATGTCTCCGACCGTGTGAGTGATTGTGGTTAATTCTGTAGTGGTCTTTTCTAGGTGAGTCATCAAACGCTCTTCTCGTCTGTTAGAGTCGGCTTTTGATTGCTCGTGCAGATCCATAATCTTCTTCTCTCGCTTGTCCGATGTCTTGATAAGATATCGAATGATGATAAAGAAAAGCAAGATAAACAAAATCGCCCAAGCTACCTGGCTTTGAGCGATTCTTTCTGCTTCTTCAGTTATTAACAAACCATTTCACCTACCCTCTATAATCTTTAAAATAAGCAATATAGTCTCGTATTGCTTTCACTGTCAATCTTTCAAATGAATTAGCCATAGCGGCGTAACTGATAGCTACTGGATGCCCTTGAACCATTAATTCTTGCTTGAATTTTGAAGATGCCAAAAACGGATCATCTCTATGCTTGATAAGAGGAAGATTAAATCGACTAGCAATTGTTTTTATTGCTACAAAGAATGGGTCTGTATCACTATTTGTCCATGCAGAATCAATCAAAATGATTTTAGAATAGGGTGCCTTCGATTGAATCGTTCTGATAATTTTTGAGTAATTCCCATAGAACGTATCTGAACCACTGTCGATATCTGCCTCTGTTCCAAGATAAGATGGTCCTAACTTAATATTATCATTGATACCTAAACTGATATAATAAAGGTTTTGGGGTTCGGAATTTTTTAGTTTGGACAAACCCATTTCATCTGTAAGCCAGCTTCTTGTGGTCAACCCACCTTTGCTGAAATTTGCACAAGTAACACCATTCTTTCTTGCCAAAATCTGCCCCCATGACAAATTGTATTTATCAATTCCTCTACCTTCCGGATAGATTTCACCGGATGAATAACTATCGCCAATTACGCCAATTTTTTCAAAAAGCGAAATAGAAGGTTGAAATGGGTCTGTATCAATGTTTTTTGGAAAATCTTTTTCACTCAAACTTTTTTGCCACGGCGTCCACTTGTCACTACCAAAAATACGCCAATAAATGCGGGTGTACATTGTGCCATCTTTTTGGATTAAAATCTGAAATGTACCAGGAAATACACTTGAGGCATAACTAATTGTTTGAATAGTTGCCCCACCGAAATAGCTTGGGTCGGGCTTGTTAGCGACATTTCCGTAATGAGCATAGGTTAAGATTGTGTTTGACTTAAGCGTATTAAGATCGTTATATGGTGGCACAAGATCGCTAGGAGATACAATTTGTCTCTCTCCAGTCATAACTTGACCATCTCTACTAATCTTAAACCATTCGGACCATTTATTTGTCCCGTTCGTTCTCCAAAAAATGCGATTATACATCACACCATTTGATTGAGTTAAAATTTGAGTCGCACCCAAATTCGTACCTGCTGTGTAATTCATTGTTTGAACAGTTGCTCCACCGGAATAGCTTGGGTCAGGCTTGTTGGCGACTTCTCCGTAATGTGCATAGGTCAAAATCGTATTTGGTTTCAACGTATTAAGGTCGTTATACGGTGCTACAAGATCTGATGCAGTCGTAATTTGTTTATCGCCAGTCAATGCAGATTTGAATTGTTCACGCATAGCTGCACCTGCTGTACTGTGAACGCGTCCATCGGCCCCTATGCGCATATCAATCAGTTCAGATGGGACACTTCCGTTTCCTGCATTGGCCACAATTCCATCAAGTCGCTTGCCAGTCGCTTCCAACTCTTTTGAATAGATAGCAACTGCTCCATCCATTTCTCGTAAACGATCTTCAAGAGTATTCGCCCCTCCCCTTGCTTTAGCAACTTCCATATTGGCATTGCCTTCTTTCGTAGCGTCTTGATAGGTAACTTCAAGCGCTTTCGCAATCGATTCTCGAACATCTGCGCCTCGAGTCTTTCTTCGAACTCCGTCAATCAAAATATTGATGTTGTCCGTTTTTGGCAAAGGGGTGATATCGTCATAAAAATTCAGTCTTCCTGTTACTTCTTCTGTTGCCATTAAGGTTCTCCTAATTCATTTTTTAGTTTTCTGATTTCATTTTCTAAAATCCTGATTTTATCAGCATTTTCAGGCTTATGCTCATTTCTCAATCGTGTCAATTCACTTGTTAGAGCTAAGATTTTTTCTCTCTTTCGCTCTTTAGATTGGTTCGCTTTCACTCTCTCAATTGATTCAACCGCTTCTTGTGATTGTAGCTGATATGCAGAAAGTGATTGAGATTTAGAACCTATAACCAAATCGACGCTCTGAGGATTTAGGATATCAATCTTTTTCTCAATAATTTGCAAAGTTTCAACTCCTGAAAGCGGAGCGTTCAAAATTGGATGGGTATTGCCGATTTTAAATTTCACATATCTAGAGTCAATCAGATATCTCTCGACTGCTGCAACCGTCCACTTTGCAAGAGCGATTTTTTGATTTCTTAGGTACTGTAGTCCTCTACTTTTTAAGACGGACGGACTATCAATCTCTGTCCAGATAACAGGCTTTCGAATAATGCCAAACTTTGCTACAAGTTCAGCATCTTCAAGCCACATCTTGCCACCGTTAACTGACGAGATGTCAATCTGCTTTCTTGTTACATCAGATCCTTGCTCTTCTTTATCACTTGAAGAAGAACCGTCTGAGTTCTTCTCATCTGCTCCGATCGGCATTATTTGAGTAGCAATGCCGTCAAATGAAACTTCACGAGATGCCGACTTAATGTTTCGTCCTAATTGGATAGGTGATTCTTGATTTTGTCCGATAGACGTCGTCCAATCTAGATACAATCCATCACTCGCCCTTCTCAAAGTCAGATAGCCTCCAATATTAGCTATGATACGCTCTCGAATCGTATCCCAAGTAGGTTCATATCCAAGATACCGAAAAGGCTTATCTGTCATACTCTGAACAGTAACAGAACCAAGATAAATTCGCTTGTAATCTTCTACTTGTGCATTATGCTGATTCAAGATTTCTCTCAAGTATGCTTCAGCACCAGTGTTTTTCAACTTTTGGAAATGTTGTGTACTGTCATGCAAAAAGGATAGGAAATCTTCACAAACAACCTCTTGAACAAATCCTGTACTCGTCATCTTATTTGAAATGCTCAAAACCCTACCCTCGAATTCGACTTCCTCGTCATATAAATTCACGACCTGGACAATCGATTGAAAGGGGATGAGTTTTTGATACAAATCATTTTGCATCGGAATAACAAAAGTGAACTCATTAATTGCATTCTGCGCTTGCTTGATAGATCCTGAAAGGATTTTGTTGCCTTTACGAGAATACGGACTGTGAACGACCTTCTTTTTGGTAAAATCGGTATCCGATAACATTTCTCGAAAAGAGTTCCAAAAATATACTTCAAATCCACCATTCTTCATGCCATCACCTCTGCATTAAATCTTAATGATATCGAACCGTTTCCTTTTGCAGTAAAACGGTTCATACCTGGTTTCATAGATAAGACGAAATCTGTATTTTCACCCTTCTTAAACTTGTATATTTTGCCTTTCTTGTCGATAAGACTGATATCGTTGCTACAAATCACTGTTGGACTAACAGATGTATCTCCCCCATTGATGAAGAAGATTTCATTTTGGCCATTAATCTGCCATTTAGTCCAATTCGAGAAATCATTCTCGAAATCAAATGTATCCCAAACATCGTCGAAGTAATTATCAACGTGAAATGCAAATGGATAGCAAATGAAGACGATTGTAGCAATCAAATGCTTCTTCAAAGGAACATCTGTCACCTTAATGTTCTTGACCTTTCCAAGCCAATAATACCGCCTGTCGTGAGTATCAAATAGCTGACTATCTGATTTCGTAGCCATGCTGGATTTGATAAATCGTTCAGCCAATTTTCTGTCCGGATAATCTTTATTTGGAAGTTTGAACTCGTATGTGATTTCTCGCCTATCAAAGAAGACCTCTCCAAGTACATCAGAGAAGTCTAAAACACCTTGTAAATAAGGGATTTGCTCCACAATCTCCTTCTTATCAGGAGTGGGAGCATCCCTGCTTTGAAGATACCAACCGGCATCTTTGCTATTAAAATCACCGAATTGGATATATTCCTTAATTTGAGTAATCATAATCGATGCCGTCCTCTCAATGTCTGAATGTTTCCTACTGCTTCATCATAAGCATAAGCTGTACCACCAATAAGCGCCCCTGTATCCAAGACCATTGTCTGGCCTTGTGCTACTTGCTCTCTCAATTCGGATAAGCTATCAATCACATCTGACAATAGACTTGCTGAATGAGCGATATAGGCTTCTTTTCTGCTAGATGTTTCATCGTTTGGCGTCTTACCTCTCAATGTCTCAACCTTCAATTGACTTGACATGGTAGCAGTAGCACCAGTCAAAAGATTCTTCGATTTCAAGCTAAAATCATTAACATGATCACGAATAGCATCCAAATGTCCTGTGACCTTATCCATTGACGAATTAAGACCGTCTGAAATGCCTAGGCCAATCTGCCAGCCAATGTTGGAGTAATCGTCGTTGATTACGTCCTGAATAGTACCTGCCATGCTTGAAATGTTATCCATGACATTTCTCCAACCAGCCTGAATACCTCGATTCAAACCAGTCATAAGAGCTGCACCATTCTCGATAAGCAATCTTCTGTCATACGAAACAGGCCCTTTATGGTCTTTAATCCATTTAGCCATATTCGAGACACTAGAAGTAATCTGAGACCAACCTGAGTCAATACCAGATTTCAGACCAGCCATAAGAGCTGAACCGTTTGAATACAAGTCAACTTCTGACGCGATATTTCTTAAGTAGCTGTTAGCGCTGTTCACGAAACTTTGAGTGGTCGTAATCATCTGCTGACCAACAGATCTCCAAGAAGAAACCATCAAAGCTCCGTTAGATTGAATAGATGAAACTATCGAAGTCATACCATTATTAACAACAGTCCGCATTTGATTGATAGATTCTTGCATTGAAGTCATCATTTGAGTTCCAGCGTCTCGAATTGCTATAGTTGAACCAGACATCGATGTAGAGATACTAGAGCCAAATGAACTGATATGACTTACTACAACAGCAGTAATCGTTCCAAGAGCCTGTAGAGCCGAATTAGCCTGTGAAACTTGAGCGTTGAATACCTCAAATCCAACGTTAGTAGCTAATAAAGCCGAGCTGATGACAATTAAACTAGATGCTAAAATTTGCGAATTTGTAGCAAAAGTCTGTAAAGAACTTCCGGCGGTGCTTAATTGCGTAGGTAGGTTTGTCAAACTTTCAGACAGTTGAGTGAATGCTATTGGTAAAGTTTGCATCGACATTGATGCTAATTGCGAGAATATCGCAATCAATTGCATTCCTTGGCCTGCTTGTTGCAACCCTGGGCCTGCTGAAGCAATGCCAGAATTGGCAATAGCTGTCAATCCTGTTGCTACTGTCGCTAATGTTCCAGCCAAGTCTAGTAATCCTAGCTCAGTGAGCATCGCAATTCCTTCGGCCATGTATTTGACTCCAAGGCCTGCGTTTAAAGCAGCATTACCGATGCTGTCAAAGATTCCAGCTACACCATCAAGTACATTACGAATAGCAGAACCAAAAGACTCCACTACACTACCAGCACTTTTCAAGATAGAGCTCACTTGTTCTCCAAATGTTTTCAAGAGATTAGACAAGCTATCAATGATAGGGCTAATCTGAGAGAACATGCTACTAAATGATGAAACGATATCAGCAATTGACGGAGCTATCGCAACTACCATTTCAGTTATGGCTGGAGCAAATGGAGCAATCGCTTCAACAATTTGAACGATAGCGTCAGCTATAATTTGAGCTACTGAAACGAACGCATCACTTATAATCTCGACGATTGGAGTCACTGCCGTTGCAATTCCTGAAATGGCTTCGCCTAAAGCTGTGATAAACGGAGCTGCTGCACCCATTGCCTCTCCGAATGCAACAACAAGAGGAGAGAGCTGAGCAAGAGCACTTGTTACTGTTGGCAGAACTCCTGAAACTGTAACGATAGCCTGGGCAAATGTGCTGATGATTGCAGTAGCAACAGTAGCAAATGCCTGCCCAACTGCGTTAATGATTGTAGCCACTCCTTCACCTTGGCTGGCAATGAGACTTAAGCCTGCAGCAATAATAGCCACTCCGGCACCGATTCCGACTGCTGCAATACCAATCGCTCCACCAAGAGCAAGGATATTCCCAACTCCGGCCGTTCTTAAAGCTAAGCCAAATGCTCGAATGACTGGCGCTAAACCAGAAAGAGCAATTTTGATGCCTTCGCCAATCCCTGTCGCAGCCGTTTTGATTGCTGTTCCTGTTGTTTTGATTAGAGTTGAGATTGATTTGAAGATTTGAGCGATTGCGCTTTTCGAGCTCGTTGCACCTTTTACAACTTCGTCCGCCCCTTCTTTAGCACCTTTAGCAAATAAACCAAACGGATTAAAGCTCTTCAAGAAATTAAATGCCTTGAAAGCGACTAGAGCTCCTCCAATCCCTGCAATCAATCCTCTCCAGACATCTGCACTAATTGATTGAGTTAATTTTGAAATCCAGCTCACAATCATTGAAATAGCGTTCACGACGTGCCCAGCGGCTGCGCCTACGATATCCCAAGGAATAGCATCGCCTAACTTAATAGCAAGATCTAAAGCTGCATCCGTCAAATCTTTAAATGCTTGATAGGCGTTCTTGATTGCTCCTGTTTCAGAGAAGGCTTCTAGTGCAAACTGAAAGGCCATAGCCATATTCTGGATGTTGACGTTAACTGTTTGAATGACATTTCCAACCCCTTGAATAACATTACCAAACCCATTGGATTCGCTTGTCAGTTCTTCAAAGAGCGACTGGATTGTCACAACAACATCTCGAAAAGTGTCCTTGATGACGTCAAAAACACCCTCGTCAACTCCGAGCGAAGCAAACAACGATTTGAACCCTTGTTCAATCCTTGGCCCAGCTTCTGCCAAGGCTGTATCGATAGCTTGAGGAAGTTGTCTCATAATATTTCCAACCATAGGCAAGAAATTGCCTAAAAGGAACGTTGAGGTGCTAGAAATAAGCGCTTTTAAAGACGGTCCAATATCTTCTCCGAGCGTCAAATTCGCCAAGAAGTTGGATGCCGAAGCCTTCATTGCCGCAAACGAACCACTGAATGTAGTCTGCGCTTCTTGTGCTGCGACTCCTGCGACTCCCAACTCTTGTTGAACTAGGTCGATGGCTTCTACGATATCCGCAAAGTTGTTGATATCAAACTTCTTGCCCATTGCTTTTTCTAATTTGCTGGCGTCTTTAAGAAGTCGTTGCATTTCTTCTTTGGTACCGCCATATCCAAGTTTCAAGTTATCTAGCATGGTATAGTTCTGTTTAGCGAAGCCTTGGAACGTTTGCTGGATTGAACCAATATCTGTACCCATCTTGGCTGAGTTATCAGCCATGGCCATGATAGCCTTGTCTGCCATTTGTGCAGCCTTCACAGCATCACCACCGAGCGCTTGCTTCAAGCTGGCACCGAAAGAAACAGCTTGCTCTGCGTAGGTATTAGCAGAGATACCAGCTGAGGCTGCAGCGTTCGCATATTGCTTTACAGACTCAGCTGCAGTCGTATATAGCGTATCAACGCCACCAAATGATTGTTGGAGTTTGGCGCCCTCATCTAGAGCTGTAGCAAATACACCCTTGATAGCACTGCCAAGGGATTGAATCCCAGAAATCAGCGCACCACTGACAATGTTAGCTCCTAAAACTGACTTAAAGACTGAACCTAATTGTGCACCGCTTTCTGTCAGTCCGCCAACCATCCCTTTTAGACGTGCCACTCCCGATTGAGCTTTATTACCATCCATGTCTACCTGGATGACGACCTTTCCATCTGCCATCTTACCACCTCCTTCCTAATCCATTTCGTAGTAATAACCTTCGTCTTCTTCATCATCATAATTTTCAGAATCAGGCAACGCATACTCTTTCTTTAACTTCATCATTTCATCGATGTAAGCCTGAGAGTCGCCCTTTCGTGGCTTGTACTTCCTAATTTTGATGACTTCAACGAATTTAGTGCCTTCTGGCAACCCTGACAACAATGCATTAAACTTCTTCCAGTGCAACTTCCCTCTTTCTTCAAGCAAATCAATGCCGTAAGCTTGCATGAAGCTTGCGTATATAAAATCACCATCTAAAGAAATGTCATACACAGGTGGTTCATTGGTTTGACTAGAATGTTCTTTTTTCATCACATTTCCAGCCAAGTCGTACTCGACAGATACATCTTTCAGCGATTTCAATTGAATATGTTCCTCGAAAACCTGTTGAAAGATATCCATAGCATCTTCAATCGAGAACGACCCGAAGCCATCTCCTGAAAGCATTTTTAAAGCAAAGAAAGGCTTAACCTGTTCAGGTATTTCTTCATCACACCACATTTCAAAGAGTCTGATGATGTTATCAAAGGACATATTGAGAGAGTAGATCTTATCACCTATAACCAACTCATCTGTTAATTTTCGTGATAGATCTAGCATCATTAACCCTCTAAATATTTCTTGAACGCTTCTTCTGAATTGCGCTCTTTATATTCTTTCTGAATCCCAAGAATAGCCTGCATCAGATAGTTAAAGGCAATAGTTGTATCCTCGTCTGCGAATTTATAGACTTTTTCAAATGCATTATCCCCAAATAATTGAGTCCAGCCATTTTCTACAAGTTCTTTGGCTTTTTCTGCGATTTTCTCGTCAGAAAGCTTTTCAATTTTCTTCCATGTTTTTGATAGGTCTTCACGGAACTTATCGAGTTCTTTCACACCCCTGTCGTTCGCAATGTACTCCAATTGAAATTCCCCGAAATCAATAGGGATGATGTTACTAGCTTTTTTAATGACTACCATGTTTGTGCTCCTTTCAAAAATAAAAAGGCGTGATATTTCACGCCTCGGATTATCCTGGTACTACAGCTGATTTCTTAGGTTTGCGGGTCCAAATAATCTTGAATTTGATTGTTTCGAGTTCAGACGCTTCACCATCTCCAATTTCAATTTCAGAAAGACGAGCCAACCCCTCTTTTTGAGTTTTGCCATCAGATGAGACTTCCTTGTACCAAACAACGAGATCATCACCGACCTCATCTTCCTTGTCAGCAACAAAGTTTTGAGCTTTATCTGAGTAATCACGATGACCTTCAAATGTGCGTCCTCGTGTTTTAGAAATCACCATTTCTTCCTTGGTACCGTCACCGTCAAAGTATGCAGAGTCGTCTGTTTCTTCGTTGTTTTCTGGTGAAGATGACTTCAGACCTTTAGCAAGCCAAAGATAATCTTCTGCTGTTGGTGGGGTGTCTGGAGTAGCTTCTTTGTAAGGTCCGATGTAGTGTTTTCGTAGTGCGTTTTTATTTTTTGGCATTATTCTTTCCTTTCGATTTCAAGATTTGCTGTCACGTCCAGCAAATAAGTGTAAAAGCCTTGTTCATCTAAATCGTTTAAGTACGGTTTCTTGACTTCAAGGCCTAAATAGTTATATGAATTGTTTTTGCTCGGTAATTCCAAGCCAATTTTTGATAAGGCAGTGTTAATCTGCCATAGTGTAGTATCAATTAATTTCTGGTCTTTTGACTTGATTGCAATCTCAAAAGGTAGGTCCACAATCTGCGTCCCTGCCATGTCCTCATCCACCACATCTCCGCCAGGGAGAGGATAGACGACCAATCCCTCTTTCTCGTCTAAATAGCCGTGTTTTGAAGGGATTTTGGTTTGAACACTTTTGATATGCTCCAGCAAGACCTCTGAAAAGTCATTTTCGTGCATTATTTAACTCCCATTGCTTTGGCACCGACCTCTGCCCAATTCTTTGCATAAAGAGCGGAGGCTTTCTTATCCCATCTTGGACCTGTTCCTGGTGTTGGTTTTTGGCTCAGCAATCTCTTCTTGTTCGCAAAGAAAAACTTTCTTTGTTTATCCGAAAAGAAACCCTTTCGCTTCTTGCCATAATAAAGCAATCTGGCGTAAGGTGTCGCATAGACAATCGAGTCTTGTCGAACATGTCCGCTAGACCGTAGATCCCCTCTTCGTTTTGGGACAAATCGCTTCATGTCCATCAGCATCTGGTTAGCAATAGCTAACTTCCCTTTAGCGAAATTCTCTGGAGATACTTTCTTCTCAACTCCTGAAAGGTCTATCTTAACATTAACACCGCCCATCAAATCACCTCGATTTCATAAGCTAAAAGCTTTTTGGTCAAAGGATGATATTGCGGTATGATGTTTTTCACAACGTAGCTGACGCCGTCCTCTTCTACAACACCTCCCACAAAACTCTTGTCGAGTTTTACAGGGCAGTATTTGTGATAGACAATCACGGTTGAAGAGTTGGACTCGCTACGATGGTTTCCTGTTCCAGAATGAGAAAAGGACCTATCGAATTTGCAAGGTGACAATAAAAGAGGGGCAGAGTAAGCCTCTTTCCCCCAATCATCCTCACCAACAGGCTTTTTGATAGTCACTGAATCAGTTAGCATTCGTTTATCTATCATAATCAACCCTCGCTGAGCCAAATCCTGCCATTCTCAGCCAGTTTTCAGCGTCTCTCGATAAATTATACCTCTCAGCTAAAGAAAGTGAACCCGAGCCATTCTGAGAGCCTGTGCGATAGCTTATAGATGTCCGTCCTACTGACATACTCGCAATAGATTGTCTATCTTCTGCTGTCATGATGCCAGAACTATCCAAATAAGCAATCTGAAAGGCTGTAGCTCGTTTAACTGCCTTCTTGCGAGCTTTATTGTCGTTATCAAAGCTATTTAGAGAATAGAAACCCCTGGTATAAGCATCGATAGCGAGTTCCGCTCGTTTTAAAAGCTTGTCAAAGTCTCCCTCGACCTCAAATTCGAGCTTCTCGAACTCCTCTTTAGTTAAGTAAGCCATCTAATCACCTCCTTAAAAGGTGGATGTCCCCACCTCAACTAGATCTTGCTTAGGCTCTTCAACGAGTTCGAAGCAATCTTCACCAATCACCTCATTAAACAGGCCATTGATTCGATTAGCTTCGTCTTGATCTAGCTCGTATTCTTGCCCTTTGTCAAAATGACGGTCAGACTTAGCTAGATAAGCGTTCAATTTTGCTTTAAATTTGGCCATTTAGCACCTCCAATAGTTCATCTTTGGTCTTGTTTGAATAGCCCTCAAACCCTCGCTCTTTAGCAAGAGCTTTCAACTCTGCCAAAGTCATGTCCGTAAGCGAATGAGTAGCCAAAATCTCTGAGATTTGGCCGTCTTCAATCACTTCTTCAAATCCATCAGCGGTTAGCTGGGCTTCAAGCAAGCTGCCTTCTTGCACGGTATAGACTTGATTCCCTTTTTCATACTTACGCATTTTCTACCTCCTTATTAAGCAGATTTGTGAGAAACATAGACTCCGTCTTGTTTTGATTGCAAGACGAAAAGGTCATGATACAAACGGTTTTGATACAAGTATCCGTCACCTTCTGTGTGTTGACCAGGGGCGAAAAGATAGATTGAGTTGAACTTAGCCTTGGCAATTACTGCTGGTTTAGCAACGATCAAGAAGTTAATGTTTTTACCGTCTGAAGCCTTGACAAAGCCTTCAGTGAAGTCAAACTTAGTCTTGAAGCGTGCATCGTCCCAAACTTCGATAAGCTGAACTCCGTCAAGTGAAGTGACACGAGTATCGATTCCTTGAGGCGACGTAGTAGCGATTGAGCGTGTGAACTCTTTAGAACGTTCCAAGAAATCCATAACCTCGCTAGAAACATACATAACGATGTTTTTAGCGCCGTATTTACGAACTGGCAAAAGGGCATCTTTCAATTTGGTGTAGATGTTCACTTCTGACAGATCATCTTCCGACTTGAAGTGGCTGTTTGTGATAGCTTCTGTAGCAATTTTAGAGAAGCGGTAAGCGTCCACTTCGGGAGTTGCGTGTTCTGTGATGAATGTGTTAGATACGTTAGCAGCTGAAAGTTCTTGGTTGGTTTCGTCAACGTCTGCAGCATCCACGAAGAACTCGACGTCGCGGTCAAATCCGAGCGTGTAGACTTTCTTGTCGTTTGAAACTGTACCAGCGTTGTAGCCTTTAGAGCGAGTATGCGCTTTGTAGCCAGTCACTGAAATAGTCGGCAATTCGAACGACTTAGCGCCCAACCAGTTTACTTGTGGTGTTTCCAAAATGCTTGTAAGTGCGCCTTGCATCAATTTCTTTTCAAAGGTGCCCTCGTGTTTAGTGATGTAGTTAATTGTCATTGATCATTCTCCTGTTAGTTGTTTAATCCTAGAGCCTTTAAAAAGGCATCTTCTTGATTCGTTCCAGCCGTTGGATTTCCTCCGGCCGAAAATGTCGGCTTTTTCTCCTCGACTTGCTCTGTGCGACCAAACTGAGGATATTTCTGCAATACTTGGCCAATAGCATCTTCAATAGACACCTCATCGGATACCAAACGAGCAGATAGAGTGATGACATCGTCTACAGATTCGGCATTTACTCCCAAAGTTAAAGCTGACAACTTAGCTTCTAGATTTTTCTTATCCGATAAAGCCTGTTCCAGTTCTTTCTCTTTAGTGGCAAGCGCTTCTGACTGTTTCTCAGCCTCACTCTTCTGTGAGTCTTTCCACTCTTTGAGTTGTTGAAGCCCTTCTTTAGCACTTTTGACATCTTCGAATCCTAGGCTTTTGAAGATTTTCTCTTGTGCTTTTCTTGACTCCTTAGCTACAAGACCAGTCACCTCATCTTGAGTGAATGTCTTGACAGGTTGTTCTTGAGTTTGCGACTCAGTGGTTTCTCCAGTATTTGCCGACTGGTCAGCTTGTGTTTGAATGTCTTCTGCCATTCTTCCGTCCTCCTAAAATTAGGTATTATCTTCCGTTCTTTACCGCCTGCGGATAAAGGCAAGCAAAAAAACCGCCTCGATTTCGACACGGTTTATAGTGGTTTATAGCAATTTATTGCATGAAAAAAGCGCCTAGATTGTTCTAAGCGCTAAGTTTTACTAACTGTTTTACCTGTTCATAGTATGGCGTTAGGAAATTGATAAATCCTTGCTTATCACTTGGGTCATGTTCCTCTAAGAACATCATCAGCTCAAAGTCATTGAGAGCGTCAAACATTTCAGGGTTTTCATTGTCCCAAGCCTCGGCAAAGTCTTCATCTTCTCCGAAAAAGGCGTTAAACTTGAAGGAGAAATCCCAAAAATTATCAATCCGACCATTGACAGCTTGCTCTAGCATGTCTAATACTTGTTGGCTGTATTTCATAATGGTTTAAATCCTTTCAGTTTTTTACGTTTCATCATAGTTACTACAATATCTGTATCAGGCTCAGTGATATAGAGGATACCGTTATAGTATCTTGCAAGTCTGCCATTCTGCTCCGATACATAATTAGGTGGTAGAGAAAAGGCTGTCTTTACTGTTTCATAATTATAAGCAAACGTGCCGTCTTTGCGCCTCATACGTTCTATGTAGCGTGCTATTGCATGGTCTCCAAACGTTATGCCAGCATTTTTGAAATTAAAGTAAGCCTCCACCGCCTGCTGTTTCTGCTTGTCAGACAGTTTCTCTTGAATGTCCCCTTTGAAATAATTGACAATCCTATTATCATGCCTCAAGGAGTCTTTTTCAGAGTGGCTTAGAGCCTGAAAATCACTATAAGATTTAGGTGCTTTATTCCCTAAATTTTGTAGTATTTCAGAATACTCCTTTTTGGAGCGTTTGTCAATAGTTTTGTATAACTTTTGGACTGCATCATCATTGTAGCGATATCTTTCTCTTTCCTCATCCCGTTTCAGGGATGGGTGCTTATCGATGTAATCTTTCAAAGCAGCGTTTTGAGTGCCTATCTTACTCTTGTACTTGTCTATCAGTTCTTTATCGCCTAATTTCTCAGCGACGTGTAGTTTTTCCTTATTCGCTCTGATAGACCGTTCTAGAGCTCTCTGCTTAGCTTCGGCGTTAGCATTCTCTATCGCTTGCTCTGGACTAACTGACTCAACGTCCTCGCCCAAATCTGGCTTGTAGTTCGCTCCTGGGATGAACGGAGTTAGCATGTGGCCACAGTTAATACCAAGGCACCCTTCAGGCCGACCGTAACCATAATCTGACAAAGCTAAAATCTTCTCGCCATGTTCGACCCTAGCCCGGCCAGTCGTTACTATCTCATGTTGCAAAGGGGCGCACGACTTGCGAGCTGACGCCTTTTTTGAAAAATAAAAGGTATCAACGCCCAGCTCTTCAGCTGGTCTTGTTCGCATTTCTCGATAAGTTCGATAGGTTGTCGTCTTGATGACTGTTCGAGCGTAGTTGTCTATCTTCCAGTTACGTCCAGCGCTATCTTTGAAACCTTGAAAACCTTTCTCTTGCCACTTCATGACCGTGTCAGAGATGGCTTTATCTGCCGTTGACAAGCCTGTGACCACTCTAGCGACAGATTGTTCAATGATGCCTTGATAAGCACCGATAACGGCTTTAGGAAGCGTTGTGTTGATTAGGTTGTGGATATCTCCGACGGCTTGACTTGCATAGTCAGCAAGAATTTCTTGAATGTGATTGCTATTTCCTGCAGATCCACGCCCTAAATCTTCCATGAGTTGTTGCTTCGTGTCCGTGTAGAGCTTCAAACCCTCATTTTCGACGATATAGCGTAGTTGCTCTTCAGCGACTCCAGAGTATTTAGAGATTAGCTTCAGGTTCTCCTCGTTCAGCATGTGCATCTGTTGCATCTTCTCGAGTTGCCAGATGTACGGTTGCTTATCAAGATAGACAGTGCCACGTTCCGTCACACGTTCAACCACGTTGTCAAACAAATCCAAGGCTAACTGATGATAAATATCTGCGACATTGCTCGCTTGAAGCAGCAGTTGCTCGTCATTGAACTGGATTGGTGGTCTCTTCTTTTTTACCATGGATAGCCTCTTCTATTCCTTCTACCATTTTTTTTGCTAGTATTCTCCGTCCTAGTGAGGGGCTTTCAAGTCCTATAAACGACCTTAGATGTTGAATTAGGTTCATTTAATCATTCTCCATAGATATCAATATCCTCTTGTGTTCGCTGACTGTTAGCCGTGTCCATCGTTTCCTGATTGATTGCCTGAATCATTTTCTTGGCGTCAAGCTCTGACATGTTGAAAGCTTTCTGGATAGCGTGAGCCTTGCTGACAATGCCACTGGCCAAAGCCTTGGTCCAATAATCAAGCTCGTTGTTCTTGTCTGTGAATACTCCGTCATCGAGATTGATTGCAATCTTCTCCATTTGAGGAATCGGGCCGTTGTATAGACCGTAAAGGCTGCCGAGCTCACAGATTGAGATAATCAACTCTTTCAAAGACTGCTCAACCAAGCTTACAATGCTGTTTCTCATTTGATAGGTATCCGAGTTTTCAGAAACGACCTCTGTCGCAGTCTTCAAGCTCTGCCCGTCAAATGTAAACATTCCAGCCGATACACCTAGGAGCATTTCAAAAAGCGCTAGGCCTTCGTTAATGGTCTTGATGTAATCATCTGCTCTGATTGCAGTAGTCAAGTCTGTGATGCTTCCACCATCCATGTCGCTAGTAGATAAGCGCAAGTAGACATTCTGCTCTGTATCAAACCGCTTGACAAGCTGGGCGTCTCCGTCAATGTTGACCATTCGAGTTTCTGTAAGGTTCTCAGGAACTGCCACTCTGCGTTGGCCCATCTTAACTTCCCACTTGAACTCGTCATAGGTCGTATTAATGAAATCAATCGTGCTCTTGGCATTGTCGAAGATAGACAAGCCTAGAGGCGAATTGATGTCCTTGTTGTTCATACCTGGAGGTTTAAGGTATGAAAAAAGCGGTCTTGTTAGACCGTCTAGTTCAACTTGTTCTTCTAGATCCTCGTAGACTTCAGCTAGAGGAACACGTCCACCTACTTGTTCAGAGCTTTCAGACCTGTATAGTTCGTTAGTGATGATGTACTTCCCGTCGCTTGACCACTCGTGGAACTCAATCAACGTGTAGTAGATGTTCTTCTGACCTGAAGCCTTAATCGTCTTAGTGACAATAGCAGCGCTTGAAATGTCTTGCGTGTTGCTTTGCAACGGCAAAAAGACAGGCGCTTGAACGAATGACACTCTCACTCGTCCATTATCCACATAAGGCCTCATGGCAAGACCTCCAAGGGCCAAACAGCTCTCAAGATAGCGCTCAAAGTTCTTGTTAAAGCGGTCATTCTTCAAGGTTTCTTGAATGAATGTGTTTGCTTCTTTATCGTCCAATTTAATCGAAGCTTGTTCATTGAATACCAGGCTTGCAATCTTCTTAGCAGCGGTTCGAGCGATTGGCAAATGAGTTGCTTCTCTTTGCTTCTTGGCTCCGTCTGTATTTATGTAAGTGATTTTGTCAGCGTTGCTCTGATAGTATCTTAAATTCTCGTTGATCCGACGATACTCTGCGCTTGTCACTGCGATTTTAGGATGGTCTGTGATACTTGCTAGACTTTCTGTAGTCATTGCGTACTGTCCTCTCTTCAATAGATTTTTGACAAATTGAATAATGCCCATTTATCGGCTCCTTATTGCTAAAAATTAGCGTAACGCTTATAGAATACGTTCACACTATATCTGAACTCGTCCATTGCGTGGTTATCTTTATCAATTGGTCGGCCGTTATCGTCACGGCTATAAAGACCAATCTCTTTCAAGAAATAGTAATGGTCGTACTCTTCTTCTTGATGATTGATAAGCAAGAACTGACCTGAAGATATAATGTTCTGGCCACGTTCAATCCCTACCTCGATACCTTTCGCTTTACTGCTGACATCGTGAGCATTATTCAAAGCCCCTCTTGTCTGAATCCCTAGCTTGTGCAATTCCTCTCGTAAGGATCTACACGCTGGGTCAATCCAGACATCGGTATAGCGCATTTGATACTTGCTAACACACCACTGAATAAACGCTCGAAGCTCGACAGCATAAGTAGACATAGCCTTTACTTGGCCAGTCTCAGCACCACTATGATAGTAATGAGCTACACGATTGAGCCTAAAAAAGGTTCTGCCGTCCTCTCTGTGCTTAGTAACGATGTTACAAGACATTGAGGTGGCGTCAGATTGTCCACCATCACCGTTGAAATACATTTCCATAGGTTCGCCTACCAAGTTGTCCTTGATGTTCTTTTCAAGGTCAAACAGGCCATAAATAACGCCCTGAGGCATGACACGCTGACCGAGCACGTCTCTCTTGTAGAGATAAGGATTTTTCTTAAGCGATTGAATAATAGATTGCTTACGCTCTTCAGACAGAATCGGATTGTCGTCCATGGTCCAATGCGTCCAGCGTGTGTTTTGAACGTCAAATACATCCTTAATGACTGGATGTTGTGGAGCTGGAGGGTTCAGGTCAGCTAGATGATAGCGTAGTTTAGCAGCCCACGTCCGTCTGAATGCTTCCTGAATAAAATCCATATTCAGTAGGTTTATCTCACAAAAGACTACCGATCCTAGTGACATACCAGTGATAGCTCCCACACTGTTGGCTTTACCTCCACCTTTGTAGTAAACTCGTTTAGTTCCGCTGGGGGTATTGATTAAGAGGTGGTCTCCGTGCTCATCATGCTTGATTTTGCAATTACCATCGAAGATGTGCATCAGACCTGTACCGTCACCGTCGATAAACAGACGGTAGGCTTGCTCTTGATTGTATGCAGCTATCAAATGGTTTTCGTCTGGTGACTCAATCAAATATCTTGCGTATCTGAAATGACCAGCAGTTGTCTTACCACTTCGAGGCGTGCCCTCGTTGACCTCAAGCTCATAGTTGAACGGCCTACGAATGATGTTGAGTTGTTTGTTTGAAAAATCAATCTTCAACCTCATCACCACCTTTTACCGCATTTAAGAGAGCTTCCATGAGAGTAGTATCGGACTTAGAGTCTTGATTTCTCTCAATCTTGATTTTGAGCAATTCAATCTCTTGTCTGATTTTCTCATCTGTCAACTCAAAGTCTTTCCACGCCATATTGTTCATGCCATCCAAAGCTGAAAGAAAGGCATTTGAATTAGCTTGTCTAATACCTTCATTCTCGATACTTGCTCTAGCCTTGTTTTTAAGCCATTCATACTCGTTAAAAGCCTGTTCTCTGGACCATAAGGACATGTTCGAGAACTGTTTGAGTAACTCACGATACCTAACCCTTACCTCACCCTTATTGAAAATAGCAGATGCTTTATTGTCAACTACTGCATCGCTCATTTTTTCGGCTTTGTAAGCCTGTCTATATGCTTGTCTTTGAGATAGTCCGGAGATTATCCCTTGGACAAATAGCTCTTGTTTTGGGGTTAATTTATCCACTCACCGGACTACCTCCTTTCCGACAAAATAAAAAGCCACTCAAAGAGTGACTGTATGCGGTAAGTGGGTGCCTCCCCCACCAGAGCCTTATATAGCGCTACTTTATCTCTGTCCTACAGGTTAATCAGCCTAAATCTAATTACCGCCCTGTACCCCTATTGTGATAGCTACTCACAGAGATACAATTGGAACGACAGGACTCGAACCTGCCTACGTTTCAGACCCTTTATAGTCATATCGCTCCACCAACTGAGCTACGTTCCAACTGCAAGTAGACTACAGACTTGCGTGTTAATTAGAAATTACTTTTTTCTTTTTTATTTTTTGTAGTCTTTTTTGCGATATTAAAACATCCTACTCTATCGCCACTGGTAACCCAAGCCAGCAGTTTTTCAGAAGCTTTTCTAGGCGGTTGCCTAAGGTGCCTTTGTTTAATTATTGATACTACCATTCTAACAGATTTTAGACTTCATGCGCACTCACTTTAGCTCACTTTGTCTATGATAGTCTCCTCTAGTTCAGACTCAGCCTGTTTGCGTAATCTGTAATAGGTTGCCTTACTAATTCTCAAATTGTCGCAAATATCCTCAATGTATGTCTTAGTAATGTAAGTCATTCTAAGGACGGACCTACTTTTTGGATTTTTAAGCCTATTGATCATTCTACCTAGTTCAAGCTTTCTGTTGATAACCTTTTTAGTATCCTGTTCTATAGCCTGTTTCATCACTACAAGCTGAGTATAGACGTCATCAACTTTTCTAGTTTGACCGCCTTGGACTTTGACGTCTGTCCACTTAGGACTTGAGAGCAAACCAGCCTCAAGTTCTTTGATTTCATCTATACGGCTTTGAATGTCCATATCCAGATCCTGCAACTCTTTCAAGAGCTCTTTAGCCTTCACTCTCTGTCTCCTTTGTGATATAATAATCTTATTAGGAATTTAGCTGAGGTAGAGAGTGCCTTGGCTTTTTTTATGCCCAAGAAATATGAATTTTCTTGTCAGAAACATACTCAGAACCGCTGAATAAATCTTTAGAATAGTATAGTTTGTATTCCACTAAAAAACCTGGCCCTAGCAGTTGTTTTATTGCTTCTATCGTCTTTGTATCATCTAAGCGACGTTTAATGTATTCATCTCTAACCGATAACACATTAATTAAATGACCTGTATAGCCTTGCTGGGCTGATACTTTTATTTTTTGTTCTAGGTTGTATTCCTTAAAATACCTCTCAAACCATTTAGCGTGACTCTCTGAATTTAATCGTTTCACCTCATCAATTAGTGTCATTTCTTTACCTCCAAAAAATTATTTTTTTTTAGTAGCTATTGAGTATCCTCATCGTCTTTTCATAGCTTAGATGTACTTTTGCTCCCTGTGTACGGATATTTTTTTGGTCTCATTGTTTCTCCTCACTAACTTTCTAACGCACAAATTCATTGACCAGATCGCTGATAAGAAACTTCCAATCAGATTCTCTAAAGGTCAAAAAACGATCTGCGGTCAAATTTCTAATCCTTCTATAAAAGAGTATCTTTAGTTGAATTGATTCACCAACAGTAAGGAAGATGCCAGGGAAGCGATGCACTGAATGTACTCTATTACCATACCCAGAAATATCTAAATGTATTACCATTTCTGGATATGAACGCCCAAAATTAGCTTCAACTCCGAAATCAACTTTGACCTCTTCTACAATTGGAATCTCGTTAAAAATTGGTCGTGCAGAAAATAATGGCGACGAGACTTTTTGCCCTTTTCTTCTTCCTGAATATGGATATTTACAAGGTTTCATTTTACCTCCTATATTTTATCTTTTAGATTTCCTTTTGCCGATTAGTTCAACTAAACTTCCTACAAGGAATACCAACCCTCCAAAAAGGAAAGAATGCACTAACAAAACTGGTATTAAATAAGGTTTGATTGGAAAAATTGAAAATACCCATGTAAAATACCATTCAATAAGCCCGCAAATAGCAAGAAAAACGACTGCAGCTGTTGATAACATCAATGTTACTGCTCCAATACCTTTTAGAAAGTCACTCATCTTTCACCTCCTCGATCTTGATTCCTGGACAATCGAATACCCAGCCGAAATCATACGAAACTACATCTTTCTTCGTAAGTTCGTAGCACTTTTTTGAAAAATTAGTGCATTTTGTAAAAAGAAGCACTACGGGAGAAAAATGTCCGTATTTATCTGCTAAGTCAGCATTTTGGTTGACGAGATATAAGTCCCCGTCATTTCTGTTTAGAAGTGTTATTTTGTATTTTTTCTCCTCCTCAACTGTATAGCCGTCCAGCCACGCTCGAGCGAATGTTTCTTGGTTGCTCGTCTTTTTAATCCATAATATTAAATCGAAACTTTGGTTGTTTTCTTTCATAAAGTTTGGATTCATAGCAGTATATAGACTAGTCGTCAAATTTTCTTTACAAACCTCAATCCAAACCGCCACAAATTGTGGGATTTTCACTTTTTCAGGCTCGTCTAGTTGTTCCAAATCTTTTAAGAATAGCTGACAAGCTGCCTTTGCTCCAATATCAAATAAACCATTTTCATATTCTTTATACTTCTTAATCAATTCCTGTTTCTTCATTCTTCCTGCTCCTTAACTTATCTTGTGACTTTCCAGTTCACCAAATTCGTGGCCGTGGCTTACGAAATACGAGCCAATCAGGATTGCATCTGCTTCGTCATCTTTGACGTTCAGACAAAAACCATCGGCCACTTTAGCAACTGCCTGCAACTTCATTGATTTCTTACTTCGGTCTTTATAGCTGAACTTCCAATACTTGCGCCAAGTCGAAACATTCACAAAATACACATTGTCAGCGACTAACCGTCCAAGAATAATCCCTGTCACAATTCCGATGCTGATCATAGACTGCTGATTAGGACCCATGACCGAGTTTTTCTCGACCACAATCGATTCAAAATGGCAGTCATACTTCTGGAGCGCTCTCGATTGAATCGCTCGCAGTTCGCTAGCCATGAACCGACCACGCTCAAAGAAAGACTTGCTTTTATGTTTTAAGACACCACTCTGGACAAGGTCAGAGCCGTGAAATACGGCCCATCCTGTCGCAGTAGTTGAAATGTCTAACGATAATGTCAGAGATTTCATTGCAACTCTCCCTTGATTCCACAGAGGTCAAAGAGATTTCGCTTGTTGTTCTCAATGAACTCAAAGAACTTCTGAAGTTCGGCCAAGTGGCGTTTCTCCCTCTTGACTCCAAGGCTCGTATGATACTCTGTTGGCGTTTTCGGCGTTACCCTGATGTCTAGCCAATAGAGAGGCTCGAACACGTCGCCGCTTGTATCGAGAGAAGCATCTGCATCCGTATTTCTGAAATGCATCTGCATATCATATTCAATTTTGTTTGTAATCGTGATGTTCTTATCTACGATTTCTAGTGTGATACTTGTTCCTGGTATGTCGATTTTATTTAGCATTTATTTTTCTCCTTTATGCGTGTTTTGTATTTTTGTTGATTTCTACCAGCCATTGTTCTGCAGCTTGCCGGATATTCTCCGGAGCCGATAAATTGTGCTTGCCTCTGATTTGGATAATCCGTCCTGATTGGTATTCCATAGTGAAAAACGGCTTGTCTGGTTCATCTTTTGACCTAACGAATATGATTGTTGTTTTGCCGTTTGCATGATCTTGAGTATATCTAGCACTTCCAACACAATGAGATAGCGCCTTTCCTTCCAAAATCAATTCTCCCGAATTATACGCTGGCTTAAAGAGATACTGGCCTACCACTTTCTCGTATTTGGCCAAAGATTTCTGGCGCTTCTCGAACTTGCGCTGTTCAATCTCGCTCTTGTGCTGAATAAGCAATTTAACTGCATTGTCATGCGCTTTGACCAAATCTTTTGGCATGATGAGATTGTCAGTATCGATAGAAACATTGAGCTCGTTCAACATGCTGATATAGTCTACATAGTAATCAAAATTAACTTTGTTTTTTAAGAACCAATTCTGGAACCTGTTCATTTTGGCAGCTTTTGGGATTTTGTTGATGTCTTGATAAGTCAGGACTTTTTCAATCCCAGGAGCAAGCGTACCACCTCGTGATTTGATGCGACGTTCTAGCTCGTAATCTCTGAAGGACCTATCCGTATTTTTGAAAAATCGTTTATTTTCATGAAGCCATTTCTTTGTTACGACACGGCAATCAACCGCCTTTCTCACATGCCATCCGTCATATTCCATAACATCATAAGCAAGGTCTATAGCCATCCTCCAGGCATTTATTTTCTGCAGGAACTCGATTTCAGAGCGGTATTTATACATGTGCGGCAAATGGTAGTAGCATAATCCACAAGGAAATTCTAAATACTTCAATTCAGAAATCTCTCGAATCTTATTTTCCCAATTGTTTTCAAAGAACACTGTCCCTGAGTAAGCCCCTTGTCCTGTAAAATTAGGAGTCAGACCTGGAGTGTAGACTCCGTACCTTTCGGTTAGTTGTATGACTCGATTGTCGCTCATCTGCTCAAAGTTTGTAAGTTGCATCCTGATAGATTGCTTGCCATTCGTATATCGCGACCAGAATCCGTACGATTGAATTTCAATTCGTTTGCACGTCACAAGCACAATTGCAAAACTGTAGAATTTATCGTAAAAGTCTAATCTGCTCGACTTTGTCAACCTTTTTTCAATTACTCTGCAACCTGTCCGGTCGCTCTGAATCGTTTGAGATTTGTTAGACCATTTGATGGTCGAGATCTGCGAATAGCACCAGTCGAAGAATTTTTGGGGCGGTTTCAAACGTCCATCAATAATTTTTTGATTTTTTGTCATGCTAATTCTCCGAATAAATCGAGCTGACCGTCAATAACATTTTTCTGTTTTTTGACTTTTTTAGATTTTGGTTTTTCAGGTTGTTGGCCGACTACTACAGTTGCATGGATAGCCTCGACCTTTTTAGTTTTGCCAGTAAAATACTTATAGACCCAGCCAAATACAGTAGAGTCGTCTACCATCGCACAAGATCCCGACTTATGGCTTTTAGCTTGATTTGCACAATATTTCAAAGCTTCTTTGATGGATTTCTTGTCGGCCAAAACCCCTTCAAAGAGTTTCTCGTCTTCTTGATCACAAATCCAATTGTGGATAGCGTCCTCAGCTGGTCCATGGTCCTTCTTCATTTCCTCTAGTAACTTGGCCAGAGCTTTTTCTTTGATTTCATTCATTTCATTTCAAAAAATGCGACTGCCTTTGTGATAATTGGCTAAATACGGGCAGTCGCTCGTCCAAGGTCACATGACCTTCATTGACGTTTTCTAGTTCGCAGTTTTACAAGAATACACGGCTTGTTTAATTTTGAGTTGTTTCCATTTTGGAAATAGTTGGTTTTGGGTTATTTTGATTTTTCAACAGCAAACATATCCTCGAATTCATCTGTCTGCTCTTTGAACTTCATCGGGCTGTCCCCTCTGAAATAAAATCCATTGTCATCCAATTCGCCTTTGACTCCCGTCGCCCAAGACAAGAAAATTGAGCCTTGGCAGTCAGGGCAATTCATGAATGTAAAGTAAGATGGGACTTTCCACCGCTTCGCACATCCACAAAACGGGCATTGCAAATCAACATCTACCTTCTCGCTTGGTTTCTGCGAAATCGCTGTGCTTCCGCTAAATTTTGCAGATAACTTGTCCTTCGCTGCTTTGATATTGACAGGATCAATTTCAGCTAACTTCTCAGCATCAATTTTTAAAACGGCCCCTGCATTCTCGGGATCTTTCTGACTTAAATCCTCAAGAATTTCGTCAGACCCTGTGATCATCTGATAGGCTTTGAATAAGGTTTGATAATCAAGTTCCTGCGCTCGTTCAAAACTCAATTTTACGTCATCTTGTTCAATATAGATTTTCATTCTTTCCTCGCTTTTTCTAAAAGATTACTACCCATTTTTCGGTAATATGATGGGTTCTTGCATATTCTTTCACAGCCATTTCTTCGGCTTGGGTGCGACTATATGCCAAAACATGATAGAAAGCCTGTGTCTGTCTATTGACACCCCAGTTACACCTAATCTCATAGAATTTCAACTCTTTATTGCTAGACCAAAAGTGGGATGACCGCTTGCCTAGCTTGTATGTTTCTCTATCGACTCTCATAATTTGGGGATCAGTCATCAGACCACCTCCACACGTTGACTCAGCGCTTTCGTTTTGCAGTATTCGCAATGACCGCACGGCTTCGCCTTCTCTTCGCCTCGCTTGACCTTATCAAGATGCTGAATCAGCATAGACAGCTCAGTCAGCTCATAGTCGAGTTTTTCCTGCGATTGGAAAACAATCGCCCGGGTATCAGGCGTCGACTCTTTCGTCACTGCGTAAATAATAGGGGTGAACTCTTTGCCGTACTGATTTTCCAGCATCTTCTTGTAAGCAGCCATTTGAAGGACATATCCCCAAGCCTCGAACCAGCGGACTTGAATATTTCGTCCGCTTGCTTCATCCTGAACCCAGACCATACTATCAATGTCAGATTTCGTGGTCTTAATATCCACGAAATACCCTTTTTCAACATTGAGGCAGTCAATCTTACCTTTGAATTCCACTCCTTCGATTTCGCCTGTGACAGCAACCTCTTTCTGACCGACATAAAACTCCATAAATTGCTTGTCGGCCTCCAGTCGCTCAATCATGCGCTGGCCGACCAAGAAGTCAGATTTTAACTGACCTTTGGTCTTTCCGGATTTTGAAATCATGGCATCTGCGTTTTCATCCATAAATTTCTTATGTACTTCTGGACTTTCAAAATAGCTGTGGACCATGTTCCCGACCAAGAGAGCTGTGTTGTCTCTCTGGTCTTCCCATTCTCCTTCCAGCTCCGCTAACGCCCGTGCTTCGCACTCTCTAAATCGCTTATATTGCGAGATAGACCAGTAGCGACGTGCTGAAGCTGCTGAATAGTAGTCTTTACCAAGTAAATCCATTGTCATTCCATTTCCACCCTTTCAGCCTTGCTTGCCATTTCAGGCATTACTCGGACAATAATCCCTAACTCTTGAGAAATAGCCTTGAATTGCTCTTTGACTTGACGCATATTTTTTTCAGGGAAAATAATTTCCATATTTTGGTATCGATAACCATATTTTTTAGCCACA
Source organism: Streptococcus oralis (assembly GCF_003944215.1). Taxonomy (GTDB): domain Bacteria; phylum Bacillota; class Bacilli; order Lactobacillales; family Streptococcaceae; genus Streptococcus; species Streptococcus oralis_BI. The sequence goes on from NZ_RJVZ01000001.1 coordinate 41,180, forward strand.
TCATCAGAAGCCATATTTTGCGATTTTTGGCCTACTCCTTGTTCGTGGGCACTATTACCCTCCGAACTCGTTTCAGGCTCAAATTCTGGCTGATTTTGGGTGTAGGATTGATTCTGAGTGTTTCGTTCTGCTTCCGCTTGAGCTTGTCTCATTTCAGCTGCATCTGCGTGCAGGACATTGATAACATCCAAAACTGATTTACCTTCTTTGAGCATATCAACGTATTTTTGAGGAGCTAGATCATTATCCTCTGCAATGGCTGTCATTTCCTCGATACGCTTTTTAAGCTCTTCCTCCGCCTTGGCTTTGTCTGCCAGGTCTTTATCGTCTAAAATAGCTTGCAGGATATCCTCCAGCTTGGCGCCCCCTTCATAAAGTCGGATATAGACAACTGGGCCAAAGCCGGCCTTGGCAGCTGCTTCTGTTATCTGGATAAGTCCGGCCTCGCGTTGCTGTTTTTTGGTTGCTTCTTCTGCGACCAAATCAACAATCATCTTAGAGGTCGCTTGATTGATCCGCACATTGTCAGCCATGAAGCACTTTTTCTTGCTAAAATCGTCAAAGTAAATAGCAAACAGCTTGATATCGAGATCAACTCCGCTATCTGCGATTGCAGATTCAAAAGCTTCTCTGACTGTTTCCTTGCGAGCTTCTGTCGCTCTCTCTTCAAATTCTTTAATTTGATTTTTGATGTCAGCCTGCAAAGTTTTGATAGGGTCTAGGACAGTATTAACCCATGCTTTCACTTCGTCCAACGGATTAGAGTAGTCTTTCAGTTGGTTTTTGAGTTCTTGTTCAATCTGACGTTGCACTCGTCCCAATTCGTCTTTAACCTTGGTGTCATCTGACAAAGTTTCTTCTGTTACGATATAGCCAGCGTATTTCTTTTGATATGCTGCTAAAGCTTGTTCCAAAACCTCCTTGCCTTGGATTTCGATTTCAGCCGCTTTCAGGACAAAGCCGACTTCTAAATCCGTTACTGGAACGAGCTCGAGGCTATCCGTTACATCTTTCAATTCTTCAGTCATTTTAGAAATCCTCACCTTCTAGCATGTCCATTTGGCCTGTTTCTTCGTCGAAATTCGTATTTTTTTCGGTAGCTAAATTTTGAGCGTCATCTTCAAGAGGTGTAACATCTTTAGCCTGCTCTGCTTCCTCTGGAGCGCTCAGCAAATCAGAGAGATTTTCCGGCTCTTGAGGTGTGACGTCCTTCGCTCTCTTCACTTCATTTACATTCGAATCCTCGTTATCGGCCAGAATAGCCTTTTGTAATTCGATTGAAAGTGGCGCATACTTGCTCAAAAGCTCTTTTATGAGCGTTTTTTGAGCCATAGCGTCAAATTCAGTTTTCCAAGGTGTTCCTGGTTTAAAATCTCCAATCTGCTTGTCGTAGGTTTTAGAATATTTCTGAGCATGTGCTATAACCTTTTCTTTTTTCCAGAAAATCATTTTTCGGAATCCATTGATCAATTCCAAACTTGCAAAATATCCTTCGACCTCTCCGCTATCAACTTGCTCATCCGTTAGATGCAATGTGCCGTAAACTTTGTCGTACCGCAAAAACTCTTCTTTGTAGACGACATCGCAGTTTATATTCCTGATTTGCCCACTCCGTTGAGCCAATTGAATGAAACCTTTATAACCCATCTGGAATTGAGCTTCATTTATTTTCACCCAAGTATTTCCGCGCTTCTCGCTTCGGTTATACGGTACTACATACGCCATTCCAAGGCTTGGCTCAATCGGTAGCTTCAAAGTTGCTGCTTTCATGGCTGCGTTCATGATACTTGTATTTGTAGCCTGGGCCAAATAACTATTGTTGTTTATAATTGACAACAAACTTGCAACGAATTGTGCCTCACTCCCGTCCAATACCGACTTAAATCTTTCTAACGCTGCTGGACTTTTGAATGCCTGTTGTGGTGTCAATGTGTCGAATTTAGCTATTTCATTTGCCATTATTTTCTTCTACCTTTCGTTTTCTTAAGATTCCAATTCTCACGCTTCAAGCGTCTGTTTTTGTTTTGCAATTTTAAAATAATATCTTGTTGGTCGTTGATAATCTGCCCGAGTTCTCGGCCAAGATGAATATATTCAGCCCGCCAGTTATCAATTTCTGCGTGTAGTTCCTGGATCATATTTCATCACCTACATATCGACGCCGACCGCATCCGATATCCACATACTCGCTAGGGTCAAGTTCTTCTCGTGGTTCAGGCGGTTGCATCATATCTCTGTCATAATCAAACATGAGCATACACCTTTCCGAGTTCCAGGACTCGTTTCACATATCTAGCTTTGGACGTCAAACCGAGATCCAGCAATTCGTTTTTTTCTTCATGATTGGCCAAAAGCCACACACGGTTCTCAAGTTCAATTCTGGTCATCTTCCTGCTCCACCTCTTCAATTTTCACTTCGCTATTTAGACGCTTCATCGCTTCATCTACCGACTTGCCGTCCAGGACGTCCTTGAGCACGTGGCTTACATCGTGCATTGTTTGAGCCTTCGCCTTGCTTCTTTCAGTCTCTGGCATCAAGCCGATTTCTTGCAGAGCCAAAAAGGCAAGGCTGAAAGCGTGTATTTCTTTCTGAAGTTGTTTGATTTTTTTGATTGTGCGAATTGCTTTAAACATATTGTTCTCCCATCTGTTCTTTTTCTTTATAAACTGCCAACTGTTGCTTCAAATCGTAGTTTTCTTGCTCGAAAGCAAAGCGACGCTTGCGCTCTTCAAATAGATCATTGCTGGTCTCAATAGCAACCTCTCTCCAGTCAAGACTCACTTCCTTGATGATTCCTTCAAGTCTGAGTTTTAACTTGGTAAGTAATTTCATATTTTCTCCTTCGTTAAATAGCTGTCTTTTTCCAATTTTCGTGGTACCATTCAATAACTGCATCCCTTGGATATTTCTCACGCTTACCCTTGATGCGCGGAAAGTCTGCGTGACGGTTGAAACGCTCGTCGAATGTCGCTGTGTCCTTCGTTCCTAACAACATTTCAGAACATTGTGACTTGTTCAGCTCCATCGGATAGCGTCTCCTCTCATCCGTGATAACAGTCATGACCTTAAGCGTTCTATCCATTAGTCCAGCTTCAAACTGGTCTAATAGTTGCATCATTAAATCGTTCATGTTATAATTTCCTTGAATAATTTTGTCATGCGCCTGATTGCCGTCAGGTGCTTTTTTGCTATCCCCTTTTCTGCTATAATGAAACCAGAAAGGAGGATAAAATAATGAAAAAATATATTATTGAACATCTTGCTAATAAGTCATCTACTCTTTCAATCGCTTTCACCAACGGAAAGAGTCATACTTTTTGTGCTGTTGTTGACGAAATTCCTGAAAGTCCCAATTTAATTGAATTGAAACTATCAGATGAGCAATATGTCGTGTTAGTCAACATCGACCAAGTTTGTTATATAAACCACAGAAGCTAATCCATAGACTTCAGTAATTTATATGACTTCAATAACTCTGCAACAGCTATAATCGTTGCAGGGTCTTTTTTATCTGCTTCATCCAAAACAGCAATTACAAACTCAGAAGTTTGATCTAAAACCAATGAATGTTTTGACATATTTCCTCTCCTTTCTTTGTTGAAATGCGTTGAATATGTCAATAGACATGAGAGTGTCAATCTACATGTTCAACCATTTCCTAATCAAATCTTTGCTGTCAACGCTACTGACTTCCAGTTCGTCATCAATCCAATTGAGTTTCATCAAGTGGGTGAAACTCTTTTGTTTGCTCTAGATAAACTCCATCCGCTGAAATAATAATCTTTGAATGAAAATCATTTTGTTTCAGCTCTTTAGAATAAATCAACAAGTCTTCTAAAATAACCTTCTGCTGCTCATCGTCTTTATAATTTGATGTTTCTTCAGATTGTAATTTCTGAATTTCAGCAATCACCGTCGCATCGATTTCAATAACATCTGGAATTGCTGTGATGGTGATTTTTGGTTTCTTATCCGCAGGCATTTCTAGTTTAAAATCAATTACCCCTCGGCCAAGCTCCCAGTCATTGATTTTCACTGAATACCCTGAAGAATTAAGAGATTGACCCTCAGTAGGTTCTTGCTTCGGTTTAATACTTAGTTTGAATTGCTTCATGAGTACTCCTTTCCATTTTTGCAAAGTCCTAAATTAGAAATTTCTCCCTTTTCTTTATTTAGATTAGTAGTAGTTTGTTGTAAGTTAGTATTTATTACTAAGTTAGTGCCGTTAGGCTTAGATTATTGTATAGTTAGTACTTGTTGTATAGTTAGTATTTATTAGAGGGCAATTTTACACATGGCAATTTTACACATGGCAATTTTACACATGGCAATTTTACACATGGCAATTTTACACATGGCAATATTTTCCAACTGTATTTTTAAACTCCGTCATCTGTGGATAACTCTTTCTCAAGATTAGTTTTTAGATATTCAAAGTAATTATCTGAAATAGGAACATCTGAAAAAAATCTGTGTACTGTGACGCCTTTACCTCTACCTAGTCCTAAGCGGTATACTCTGAGATAACCTGCTTTCTCTAAAAGTTTAAAGTGCTCATCTACCGTGCGCCTGCTTATACCTAGACGTCGTGCAATCTCATCGGGATACACAACCCAATCAGACTTATTCATCAAGATTACTGTAAGGATACCTATCGTTGTTGCCTTTAAACGTTTGTCTTGAGCATAAGCATTATTCAAAGATGTGTAATTCCCATGAGTGTTTCTGAATATGTACTGCATACCTCATATTTAAGCTCCTTTCTGTAACTCTAACTTGTTCATTCATACCTCCCCTAGTCTATGATTTAATTCGTATTTTTTGCCTAAAAAAATAAAATCCTTTTCGACATTGTATAGTCGAGCAAGTTTGTCTAAAAGATCCATTGGAATTTTTGAACTATCATGCTCATACTTCAACAGTGTTTGTTGATGAATGTTCAGTTTGTTGGCAACTTCTTTTGCAGATAAGTTATAATTTGTTCTTATTGCTCTTAATGTCATTTTCGGCACGTTCCTACCTCCTTATTTTTCTATTTGTTCCTCGCAATTCTGCTATAATGTAGTCAGAAAGGAGGTGATGTTATGACTGATTATCAATTAGAAGCTTCTCTGATTGCCCTTGGCAAAGAGTACGAAAGAGCCAAGAAAGACGGAAAAGAAAGCTTCAGTATACATGTATCGTTCTTTGATGGCTTAGATACTAATTGCCATCTTCAAGAGTTTGCAAGGCAATATCCCGTAAGGATTGCCCGTTTGAAGCCTGACCAAATAACTTTTCTAATAGACTGAGCTCATTCAATGGAAAGGGGTTATTGTCTATACCATCGTTAAAAGTCAAAATTACTTCACAATCTTCATCTGCAAAATGATTGATAAATTCCACTCTCTCTACTCCGTCGAGAAACATCCCATCGACGAATACAGCAGAGTGGTTTTTTCTTGCCATCAGCAGCACATCGTGTATAGATGTTTTTACTGACACAATTCTGTTAGTTGTCATTTACCATCGTCTCACTCTCTAGCGCCCTGAGTTCAATCTCATGAGCGACTTGTCTCAATAGCTTCTCACATGCTATCTTAGCTTCTCTGTACGTTGTAGATTCGCTGATGAAGTAATCAGCAAGTTCAATGATCTTATCTTCCATTCAACCTCCTATATCGGTCTTAAGACCGATGGAATTCCCTCTTGATTTGCTATAATAATTTTGACTAGGACCTCTCACCGTTTTAGTCAAAAATTTCAATAGAAAGGAGCAGTCTTATGTCAAAGACTCCAATAAAACCTGGAACAGACAATCAGAAACCCGGCCACTATGTAGAGGTGGGACCTCGTGGTGGAAAAGTCACTAATGGTCATACTGCAACAATTGGAAAAGGTGATCGGCTACCTCCGACATCAGCTAAAGGCAACGGCTGGAAGAAAGTCTAATCTTCGTTTGCGTACAATCGTTCAATGGTTGTACGCTTTTTCCATAAACAAAAGCACATTCCAAAAATATTTATTTGAATCCATGCTTCAGCGTAATCTTTCCCGTTACTTGCATAATGAGTTATATAATGGTGAATCATTTCATTCCTCTACTCCTTTCTCTTTTTTTCGCTCTATGAGCAATAACTAGGAGGGGAATCGCGCCCCTCTACGCTACCCTAGTTTCTTTCACTTCTTCAACCTTTTCAAGAACCAAAATTGTAAGAGCCATTTCTTGAAAATCTTTGTCATCAAATCCGATGACGTCACCGTAAACTCCGATTGCTGTCAATAGTGTGTTATACAATTCGTACATATCATCTGATGATAGCTTTTCACGATCTAGGATTTCTCCAAGTTTCAATGAGCGTTCTCTGCGATTCTTAACTTGTAAGATTTCTTTTGCTAGTGCGATTTGTTCTTGTGTTGTAAGTCCTTTATTCATGATGTTTCCCTCCGGTTTGTTTTTGTTATTTCCTTAAGCTTGATTTAATTATACTACGATTTAAATCGTATGTCAATGATTTTTCGATTTTTTTCGTAATTTTTTCGAATTTTTTATTTACAAAATCGAAAATAAACGGTATTATATAGTAAAGAAGATAGGAGGAAAAAACATGGCAAGAGGACGAGGGAAATTAACTCCTCAAGATAAAGAGGATATGAAAGTCTTTTCCGCAAATCTTAACTCAATTTTATCTGATAGAAATTGTAAACAAGCTGAGCTATCTCGAGCGACAGGAATACCACCTAGCACATTGACAGGGTATGTAAAAGGAACTTCTTTGCCAATCCCTGGTAATGTTCAAAAAATTGCAGATTTTTTTGGAGTACCTAAATCTGTATTAGATCCTAGATTTGTAACTAATAATTCTATGGTCGATGACCCCTCTTCTACCACTTCCCCTATCCAATCAATCTACGACGAACTAAAACCTCCAAGACAAGTCGAAGTCTTGAATTATGCAAAGAGGCAACTGAAAGAGCAGAGGAACGACGAAGAAACGAAGATAAACGAAGTATCGGAGAACATCATCAGCTTGTATCAAGTTGAGGTTGTTTCTGAGACGGCAGCAGCTTGTGGATTTAACTATGGATTTGGCTACGACGATACAGACAGAGAGACTATAGAGGTTGACGAGCAACCACCACGTCACGATATTGCTACTAAAGTCAGCGGAGATTCCATGCAACCTGACTACCAAGACGGAGATATCCTCTATTTGCTAGACAAAGGATTGACCACCTACAACGGAGATTTAGCAGTTATCGCATACGGAGACCGTTCTTACTTCAAGAAGATATACACCGAAAACGGACGCTTACGCCTAGTTTCCCTCAATGACAAGTATGAAGATATCATCCTAGACTTCCCACCAGCCGAAGACACACACATCAAGATTTTTGCAGTTGTCGGGGTGTATAGGGAGAAATAAAATGAATAAAGAAAATCCATATTTTGAACAAACCAAACAAAACTACATAGAAGTTGAAAAGCTCTATAAACTTGGTAAAGCAAAACATACATCTTCTAAATACAGATTTCTTGCACCAGCAGTTAAAAGGCAATCTGAACAATTCTTATTTGAAGCCAAGACTCAAAAAAGAAAATATTGGAAATTCAGCCGTGGCTCTCTAGTGTTCGTAGAGTTTGGTGTTAATATAGGCGGAGAATTATCGAATAATCATTGGGCGATTGTCTTAGACAAAGGAGATAGTCCTTATAAAAAAACACTTACAGTAATTCCTCTAACATCTAAAAATCAAATAGATACTGTACTCATTGATGAAATTATTGCAGAATACCCTTCTATTTTGCTTGATGAATATATTGAAAAATTACACAAAGAATTATTTGCTTACCTAAAATATTTAGATTCCAATAATGCAATCACTGAAGCTGCCTTATCGGATGTCTACCAAGCCTACACAGAACAATTTTCAAACGAAATAATTCAACCTAAGATAGTAGACGATGACAACCTTAAGCGAACACAATCAGAAATATCTGACATTATTGAATTAACTCAATACTACAAAAAATACATTAAGCGCTCTTATGCCAAGTGTAATAACCTTCAAACAATCAGCAAAGATAGAATTTTAAAGAAAAATAGATTAGATCCAATCGGAAAAATGAAAGTATCTGATAACACATTGGACAAAATTAACGAAAAGTTAAAAGAATTATACCTTTTCTAATCTCTTGACATTTCTTAATAATTATATTACAATACAGCTATCAGGAGTTTAGCTCCATAAAGTTTACATTTGGATTTTAGATCCATAACGTGATGGTAGCCGTATTTGATACGGCTACTTTTCTTTTTATCTAGCAACTGTTTCCATTTTGGAAACAACTCAAAAAATCCCCACACTCTCCGACGGCAATCTTGAGTGTGAGGGTGTAAAGAAGAGTATTTAGTGTTAGTGATTTAAAAAAGGTAAAATCAATGAAAGAAATAATTTATTTAGATACAAAACTAGTCAATTCATTTTTAGCACAGCAGAACTCGGGGCTGATAACGAAGTTAGTGAACGAAAATTCTGAGAGTGATTCTAGGACCGAAGGAAGTACCGAGCAAACAACTACATCCAGTGACGTCGGCCTCTCTGCTCTATTAAAAGCAGCAGGAAGCTACTCTAATACTAATGTTGATAGTTACAACTTTGTATTTTCTAAGTCAAATAAAAATCTAGTAGAAACTGCTCTTGATGATTATTCTTTAGATTTGCTTATCACTGGTCTTGAGGCGAAAGAACTTATAAAACATAGCGATTACCAAGATGGTGACTTAATTTCTGTATCTGGAGAGTTGACGGTATTTAACTTTGAACAATTAGCAAATACAAGTGATCTAGAAGAAATAAAATTTTTACTTCCTGGATACGATGAATTTAAATCGCTACAATAAGAATTGAGAAAAATAAAGGGCAAAGACAAACACCTACCTAGGATTAAACAAATCCAAGAAGAACTTTCCAGGAATGGTTGGAATAACTTTGAGACAATGAAGCATATGTCTTCTTACTTAACAAAGTTATTACCTGAAACAAATCTAATCAAAATTAGTAATACCTTCAGCATACTTCCGCTTGAATTTCTTCGAGTTCAAAGTGTTCAGCTTAGTTTTATGCAACTAGGAAAGAGAAAAATAAAAATGCTAGGTATCTGCTCTTCAACTTTTGACGAACAAATACCTAGCGATTTCTCACACATGAAAGATAGTAACTTGATGTTGAAGTACGCTCCAACAACAATCTTGAATATTATGCTTGGTTCTTTTGGGATGGTAGCCAAAGACGACCACCTAGTAAGACCTATTGCTATTTATTTCGAGGACGAAATAGATGTCCATAGCGCTGATTAAAACACTCTCTTTTTAAAGCGAGTTCTTCCTCGCCTGTTTTAATATCCATGCGAACTCTATCGGCAAATTCCTTGTGGCGCAATTCCATTTCTTTTTTAGATTGCTCCATCTTTTGTCGCTCTTTGGTGACGTTAGTAAAAAAAGAAAACATTATTGCACCACCTTTCATCACTATTTTACAACGAACAGTATCAAAAAGCAACAAAAACCCCCACACTCTCCGACGGCAATCTTGAGTGTGAGGAACTTCAGTATAAGAAACAACCATTAAAAAGGTCGTTTTCTTATACCCATTTTATCAAAAAAGTGAGGTAAAAACAATGGCATACTTTAGAAAAAGAGATAACGGGTGGGAATATCGCATCTCTTATAAAGATAAGTCTGGTAAATATAAACAGAAATCAAAGAGCGGATTTAAAACGAAAAAACTTGCTCAAGCAGCAGCAAGAGAGATTGAAGAAAATCTAACTGAAAATATACTAACAAATAAAGATGTTACGCTTTATGATTTTGTAAAAACTTGGTCTGATGTTTACAAGCATCCCCATGTCAAAGATAAAACATGGGATACATATACTAAGAACCTCAAACACATTCAGACATATTTCGAGGATTTGAAAGTAAAGGATATAACGCCCCTTTATTATCAAAAAAAATTAAACGAGTTTGGCGAGAAATACGCTCAAGAAACACTAGAGAAATTCCACTATCAAATTAAAGGTGCTTTGAAAGTCGCAGTCAGAGAACAAGTGATCAGCTACAATTTTGCTGAAGATGCCAAAGTGAAGTCACAAATCGAAAACCGAGCAGAAGAAAACGACTTCTTGGAAGAAAGCGAATATAAGGCTCTAATTTCGTCTACTCGCTCTAATATCCAGTACGTGTCCTATTTCACTCTCTACCTGCTTTCAGTCACTGGTATACGCTTCTCTGAGGCTCTGGGGCTAACTTGGAGCGACATAGATTTAAAAAATGGAATTATAGATATAAACAAGTCATTTGACTATTCCAAGACGCAAGATTTTGCGGATCTAAAAAATGAAACATCAAAAAGAAAAGTCCCAATAGACAAAACCACGATAGAAACGCTGAAAACTTATAAAAAGAAATATTGGCAAGCAAACATAAAAAATCGAGTTTGTTTTGGTGTGTCAAATTCGGCTTGTAATAAGCTGATAAAAAAGCTAGTTGGTCGACCAGTAAGAAATCACAGTCTGCGTCACACTTACGCATCTTATTTGATTTTAAAGGGTGTAGATATTGTAACCATATCAAAATTGCTAGGGCATGAAAGCCCGGATATCACTTTGAAAGTATATTCGCATCAAATGGAAGCACTCGCAGAAAAGAACTTTGAAAAAATCAAAGAAATATTCCTGATTGCTTGAATTTGGGGCGGATTTGGGGCGAAACCTTAATAAAGCCCATTAAATCAATAGTATTTAATCCGTCTACCGCCTTTCAATACCTGAAATAACAGGAATTAACCGAATGAAAAGCCCGTAAATCGGGCTTTTTTGTTTTTTTCTTCGGACAAATAAGGACAACTTTGAAAATCTTTTGGGACGAATAAAAAACAGTGACGAAAATCACTGTTTTACTCGGTTTCTTCTTCGGGTTCTATTTCGGTGATTTGAACTTTTACCTTGGTAACACGTCCATTTTTCACCTTATCATTGGTCAAGATAACCTGCTTGTTTTGACTGACCAGTTCATAACTGATTTTTTCAGTTGTTGGGATCGTACCAACACCCGTCAAATAATAACCGGCGATAGTATCCACATCGTCGCTTTCTAGTTCAACGCCAAAATAGTCGTTGAAGTCATTAAGATTCATGGTTCCTTGTGCAATATAGGTATCCTCACCGATTTGATGGACTTCGATTTCTGCTCTGTCCGTTTCGTCATCAATTTCGCCGACGATTTCCTCCAGGAGGTCTTCCAGAGTTACCAAACCAGCCATACCACCGTATTCGTCTAGTAAGATAGCCATTTGATTTTGGGTATTTCGAAGCTCTTTAAGGAGATCATCCACAAAGATAGTTTCAGGCACAAATAGTGGCGTTTGGAGGATTCGTTTCCAGACAATATTTTCAAAACCATCCGCATAGGCAGCGTTTAGCAAGCGCTTGGTATGAATCAAACCGATGACATTGTCCTTATCCCCATCATAAACAGGAATACGTGAGAAATTTTGCTTCAAAATACTTTCGATAATCGCCTTACTGTCATCCTGAATATCTACCATAAAGGCGTCTGTACGAGGCACCATTAGCTCACGAGCCATTAGTTCATCTAGAGAAAAGATCCCCTGTAGCATTTCAATCTCATCTGCATCCAGTGTTTCTTCACTATTGGTGAGCATGTACTCTATTTCATCACGTGTCATCTTTTCATCAGCATCATCAAAGGTCATTGGGGTCACACGACTCAACAAATTAGTTGAAGCAGATAGTAGCCAGACAAAGGGACTTACAATCTTTCCAAGACCAATAATAATTGGTGCTGTTCGAATCGCCAAAGCATCTTTCAGATTGAGGGCAATCCGCTTAGGATAGAGCTCACCAAAAACAATGGAGATATAGGTCAAGAATGCCAAAGAGAGGAAACTTGCAATGGCGTAAGCCGTCTCTCCGCTTCCCATCCAAGATGCGATCACTTGTCCAAGGGTATCCGCCAATTTGGCCCCTGACAAGATCGTGATTAAGGTGATACCGACTTGAATCGTTGATAAAAAGTGATTAGGGTTTTCAAGTACCTTTAACAAACGGATATAACGTTTATCTCCTTCTTCTGCTTTTTGCTCTACTCGGGCACGATTTAGTGACACCATAGCCATTTCTGTAGCTGAGAAAAAGGCATTTAAAAAGGTCAATACAACTAAAAGTACAAACTGTAGCAACAAATTCTGACTGCTCGGGTCTTCCATAGTCCTTCTCCTAAAATAGTATCTTGTGTTCCATTATATCACAAATTAGCGTAGGAATCACATTATTTTCCAATTTATACAATCGCTCCCTTATCGTATGATAAACAAAGGAGCGATTTTTGTTCTTTTGTAGATTGTTTCTAGTTTGTCACTGTGACTTGACCTGTTCGGTAATCAAGCTGGATTCCCTTTTGAACATTGGGGATCAGGACATTGAATTCCAATTCACCATCCGAAGACTTGGCTTCGATTTGTGAAGCGGATGGAACTAGATCCTCATTTGTCGCATAGTGAAGCGTCACCCGATAACGGACTCTCTTATTCTGGTCCAAGGCTTTTCTGACCAAACTCTCATAGTAGTTCTGACCTGTCGAATCCTCAGCCTGCGCTTGGTTTGCCCAAGCTGTCTGGACTGCAATGTTCTTGGGATTGCTGGTAGAGGCATCAAAACCATCCAAACCACCTATCAAGGCATAGCCCAGCAGATGTCCTCTATCAACTGCATGTGTATAGGTTCCCTTTAGATTCTTGACCTGATGCCATCCTGGTGGCGTCCAAGAGGTGGATCCATTTCCAGTCTCTTCACGATTCTTATACTGCCGAGTCGCTTTGGATAAGATAGCATTGGCAACAGTCGGGACGGTCTCTTTCCCGACTGGTTTTATTTTATTATCCGCATAGGGTTTGCTAGAAACCTTAGCATCTAGATTGGTTTTATTACCATTAACAATAAAGGCACCTGCCCCATTCCATTCTAGACCACCTTTTATTTGATTCTTGACCGACTCGGTTAAGACACTTTCTGCCAACTCCTGACTAGGAGCTTCTGAAGCTTGTTTTTTCTGACTAACTTTGGTTTTAGGCGTGTTTGATGTCAACTGCATCTGCTTGATATAATAGCTTCCAGCAGCCAAGAGTAAGAATATAAGTAACCCTATCAGAGCCTGTCTCGTTTTTTTGTTCATTTTTCTCCTTATTTCTTTAGAAAAAGACTGGTCTCCCAGCCTAATTTCCTGTAAATTTGCTAATCAATTCTTGCCACTTCGCCGGAGACAAGATAGCCCACGGATCCTGTCCCTTTCCTAAGATACCATAGCCAATCATCAAGCCGATTCCTAAAGCAAGGAATCCCAGCAAGAGTACGATAAAAATCAACAGTAAGCGACGGAGTACATAGCGTATTCTCTTATTTTTATTTCTATTCCTCTTCATCATCAACCTCAATCCGCTGAATCTTCGCTCCTAGATGAGCTAACTTCTCATGGAAGCGGTAGTAACCTCTATCAAGGTGGACTAATTTACCGACAACTGTCTCTCCTTGTGCTACCAAACCTGTCAGAATCAAGGCTGCGCTGGCACGAAGGTCCGTTGATAGAACTTCTGCCCCCTGTAAAGCCTGTCCTCCGACAATACGAGCTGTATCACGGATAATCTCCGAATGCAGGCCCATACGGCGCATTTCCTCTAAGTGTTGGAAGCGATTCTCAAACACCGTTTCCACCATGGTGGATTCCCCTTTTGCGACTGTCATCAGAGCTGTAAATTGCGCCTGCATATCTGTTGGGAAACCTGGATGTGGTAAAGTTTTTACATGAACAGCCTTGAGGTTTTCAAGTTGAGAACGAACACGGATGCCTTCTGATTCCTCTGTCACTTCAACACCCATTTCAAGTAGTTTTGAGATTAAGGGGCGATTATGTTCCCAGACTGCATCACGAACGAGGACATCTCCGCCAGTCATAGCTGCAGCCACCATAAAGGTTCCAGCTTCGATACGATCTTGTACCACATTATGAGTTGTTCCATGGAGTTCCTCAACACCAGTCACTGTGATTGTTTCTGTACCGGCTCCCTTGACCTTGGCTCCCATTTCATTAAGGAGAATAGCGAGGTCAACAATTTCTGGCTCACGCGCAGCATTTTCAATGACCGTCACACCATCAGCTAGAGTCGCTGCCATCATGAGGTTTTGTGTTGCGCCAACACTAGGAAAGTCCATGTAGATATGAGCTCCATGCAGGCGTTCTGCCTTGGCTTCGATGTAACCAGCTGTCTGGCTAATCTTTGCCCCCATAGCTTCCAAACCTTTGAGGTGGAGGTCGATCGGACGACTCCCAATAGTGCAACCACCTGGCATGGATACCTTGGCGTGGCCTACGCGAGCAAGGATTGGTCCTAAGACAACGATCGATGCCCGCATCTTGCTGACATACTTGTATGGAGCTTCCTCCGTGATATCACCAGTCGCATCGACCTCGACAACATGAACTTCCTCATCAAAGTCCACCTTGGCATTCAGACCTCGAACCACTTGATTCATGGTGAAAACATCTGACAAGATTGGGACATTCTGCAAGACTGTCTTCCCCTTGCTTGCTAGAATAGTCGCTGCCAACAAGGGCAAGACTGCATTCTTTGCTCCCTCGATCGTCACACTCCCGACCAGACGATTATCTCCGCCTTGAACCACAATTTTTTCCATAGTTTTTCCTTTACTTTTGATTTTATAACAGTCCTCTAAGTGCTTCTTGCCACAGTTGGTACAAACTGATAAAGAATGAACTCAAGATGTAGCCCATTACAATACTAAAGAAGCCTACCAACAAACGAACTTTTTTTGTGTTAGTAGCGGTCACTTTTAAAACCTTTTCCCATCTCACAAGGTCCTTCAAAAGGTAAAAACTCAAATAAATAAAGAGTATATGACTACTTAGAGTGAATAATAATTGAACCATTTGACTATTATACCATCTTCTCTGCTTGCGCGCTAGTTTTCGATTTTTCTACGAATTAGGGATTCTTTTTGAGGTAATCAATCGCATCTTGTAAGGTTTTTACGGGAACGATTTTCATCTCTGTCTTGATGGTTTTAGCAGCTTCTAAGGCTGTTTCATAGTTGCTTTTCGCATTGGGATCTGCTTTTTTCGCTTCCTCGGTGACTGGATTGTCAGGAGCAAAAAAGATGTTGGCTCCCTGACGAGAGGCTGCAACTACTTTTTTGTCAATTCCACCAATATCGCCAACATTTCCATCGCGATCAATAGTTCCCGTTCCCGCAACGATGCGGCCATTACGAAGTCCTGGATCTGCTATCTGGGTGTAAATAGCTAGGCTAAACATGAGACCTGCACTTGGACCCCCGATACCAGCTGTTGAAAAGCGAATTGGAACATCACTGGTCACTTCCGTACGGTCAATTAAACCAATCCCAATCCCGTTTTTCCCGTTTTCAAGAGTGATAATTTTACCTTCAGCAGTCTTGACTCTTCCGTCTTCTTCGTAGGTTACCTTGACTGGATCCCCTAGTTTTTGAGAGTTGACATAATCAATCAGGTCTTTTGAACTGTCAAATGTTTTGTCATTAACAGCCGTCACTGTATCCGCAATGTTCAGAATGCCCTTAAAAGTTGAATTTTCTGTCACGGTCAAGACATAGACTCCCAGGTACTTGAGTTCTATATCCTTGCCAGCCGTCTTCAAGCCTTGATACTTGGCCATGTTTTGAGAAGTTTGCATGTAGAACTGATTGATCCGCATAAACTCTGCATCAGTAGAGCCACCCGTAGTCTCCTGAGCGCTTCTAATATCCGTGAAAGGTGTTAACCAAGCATAGACAAGATGCGACAGGGTTGCATGTCGAATCCCAACTGTCACAAACTGGTAAGCTCCTGCTTCTGTGTCTTCTGTTTCATTGACTTTTAAAACTTGACGAATATCTTCCGCTCCACCTGGAACTTCTATGTAGTATGGTAAAGGTACTACAAAGGCTAAAAAAGTCAATACTAATGCTAGGATGACATATAAGGGCCATCTAGTTTTTTTCTTCATGTTCTAATTCCTCCACGACACTGTTTGGGACATATTGCTGAATCTCCTGACCAAACTTCAGAAGTTCTCTCATGGCTGAAGAGCTAATATAAAGATGCTCTGGGCGACTATATAGGTAGACAGTCTCAATCTCTGGAGCCAGTTGATAATTGTAGTAGTCAAAACTAGCCTCATATTGCAAGTCTGTAGCATTCCGCAAGCCACGAACAAGAGTTTTAGCTCCCAGTCTTCTTGCAACATCAACAACTAATTGGTCGTGAGAAGCCAACACCTCTACATTACCTAAATGCGCCACAGCTTTTTCAACTGCTCGTTTGCGATTTTCAACAGGGAGAAAACCTTGTTTGTGGGGATTGTAGAACACCCCGACATAGAGCTTATCAAAGAGTTTGCTGGCTCGCTCAATGATATCCAGATGTCCATTTGTCATCGGATCAAATGAACCTGTAAATAATCCAATTTTATCTGACATAAACTGTCACCTTACTAATCCCATATATTTTTTCCTTCCAGATGCCTAAGCAGGCAATTTCTTCTGGGAGTTCTACAGACTTATCGGTTTCGCAGACAACCATGACCTCTTGGGAGAAGAGATTTCTCTCTGCCATTTTTTCGATATCTGCAACGATTTGTTCCTTGGCATAGGGAGGGTCTAAAAAGACCAGATCAAAGGGACCTGTCACTTGCTCCAAGGCCCGTTCAGCTTCCATCTTTAAGAGCTGAAATTTAGAAACTTCCTTGGTCATCTGGATATTTTCAGTGATGACAGCTTGTGCCTTTCGATCCCGTTCTACTAAAACAGCATGGGACATACCTCTTGACACAGCTTCAATAGACAGACCGCCACTGCCTGCATAAAGATCCAAGACACGACCACCCTCAAAATAGGGACCTATCATGTTAAAGATAGCTCCACGCACCTTATCTGATGTCGGCCTAGTCGTCTTGCCTTCTAGCGTCTTGAGGGGACGCCCTCTGTAGATTCCTGATACGATTTTCATACCGTTTATTATACCAAATTATGGAAAAAAAGAGAAAGAAAACCGAACCTTACGGTTCGATTCCCTACAAGATATTTTCGTAAGTGTCGCGGACTTCTTGTGGCCAAACACTAGTCTGAACCTCTCCGATGTGTTTCTTACGAAGCAGGAACATGGCCATCCGAGACTGTCCGATACCCCCACCGATTGTCAATGGAAAAAGACCGTTAAGCAAGGCTTTATGCCATTCCAGCTCCAGACGATCTTCGTCTCCTGTTAGAGCCACTTGACGGCGAAGCGTATCTTCATCGACACGAATCCCCATTGATGACAACTCAAAGGCGCAACCAAGAGGTTCATTCCAAACCAGAATATCTCCATTTAGTCCCTTGTAGCCATTCTCAGACTCTGTTGTCCAGTCATCGTAGTCAGGCGCACGGCCATCATGAGGTTTCCCATCAGGCAATTCTCCACCAATACCAATCAAGAAGACTGCACCGAACTCTTTACAGATTGCATTTTCGCGCTCTTTCGGTGTCAAGTCTGGGTAACGTTCTACCAACTCTTCTGTATGGATAAAGGTGATTTGTTTTGGCAATATCGATTCGATATCATAGCGAGCTTCTACTGCTAATTCTGTCAGACGAATAGCCTTGTAAATCTTTTCAACTGTTTCTTTAAGATAAGCGATATTGCGTTGTCCATTTGGAATCACTTTCTCCCAGTCCCACTGGTCTACATAAACAGAGTGGGTCGCGTCAAGCGAATCTTCGTCTGGACGAAGGGCCTTCATGTGAACAAACAGACCCTCACCTTCACCGAAACCAAAACGAGCCAAGGTGTGGCGTTTCCATTTGGCAAGTGAGTGAACGACTTCATAAGTTTCATCTGGAATCTGCAAAACCTTGACAGATACTGGATTTTCGACACCTGACAGGTTGTCCTGCATCCCATCCCCGACCTTGCTCAAGATAGGACCTTGAACTTCAACAACTTCTAACTTATCTTTCAAATACTGGGTAAAAGTGTTTTTGACAAAGGAAATTTCTTCTTGTTGATGAATAAAACTTTTCTTCATAAACAGCTCCTCAAAAATTAG
Source organism: Streptococcus oralis (assembly GCF_003944215.1). Lineage (GTDB taxonomy): Bacteria > Bacillota > Bacilli > Lactobacillales > Streptococcaceae > Streptococcus > Streptococcus oralis_BI. The sequence continues at coordinate 59,358 of NZ_RJVZ01000001.1, forward strand.
TTAAAAGCATTATACACCTATTTCCAAGAAAAGAAAAGAGTAAATAAGAAAAAGTCAGTGCTCTTTAGAACACTGACTCTATAATTCTTTAATCGTTTCGACCAAAGATTCGTAAAATGCTAAGGAAGAGGTTAATAAAGTCTAGGTAGATGCTGAGTGCCATTGAAATGACCCAGCCTGTCGCTACTTGTCCTCGTGACTGCTCATAAACATAGCGAATCTTTTGGTTGTCCCAAGCAATCAAACCTGAGAAGACCAAGACCATGGCAATACTAATCATGTAGTCAAAGAAACCACTAGCTAAGAAAATATTCACAATCATGGCAATGATGAGGCCAACAAGCGCAGCCATCAGAGCACGTCCCATTCCACTCAAATCTTTCTTAGTGAAAATTCCGATTGCTGCCATGACAAAGAAGAGTAGGGCACTGGATACAAAGGCTGATAAGACGGTCCCAGGTGTATAGAAGGCTACGACAAAACTAAGCGTAAAGCCATTTAAAACAGAATAAACTAAAAATACTGGGAGAGCTGCTGGGCTATTTTTTGCAGCCATGCTACTTGCAACAAAGACTAGAGCAAGTTCTGCAAAAGTTGCAATCATCAACCAGAGACGGCCATGCATTAAAAAGTAGACCAATTGGGACTGAAAGACCGTCAACATCAAAGCTGACACGAGAGCCGATAGACCAATCCCAAGTCCTACAAAAGCATAAACCTTAGCGTAAAATTGATTGAGACCTGAACGTTCTTGAATAATTGTTTGATTCATTCTGATTCTCCTTTTTCTATAAATATGTCTTGATTATAACAAAGTTTTTATAAATTAGCTGAAATAAAACATCAAAATGCCTGCTGCAACTGCTACGTTGAGACTTTCTGCTCGGCCTTTCATGTCTATATGAACCAGCTGATCAGCACTCTCAGCCATGACAGGACTAATTCCCTGTCCTTCATTTCCCATAACTAAAACAAAGTTCTCTAGTGAAGAAAGCTCACGATAATCCTTTGACTCTCTCGATAAGGTCGTTGCCAGAATGGGCAAATTGCTCTTCTTTGCCTCTTCTACAAAGGTGGCAAGAGGCAAACGATAGATGGGCAAGTGAAAATGACTTCCTTGCATGGAACGCAGGGTCTTGAGACTGTAGATATCTGCTGACTTGTCTGAAACAATGACTCCTGTAAAACCTGCCGCATCCGCCGTCCGAATCATGGTACCCACATTGCCAGGATCTTGAACATCTTCTAAAAATAGAAACTTTCCCTGACGAAGATCAGGCTGTCCCATTTCTTCTTTTTGAATAACTGCGACAATGCCTTGAGGGGTTTGCGTATCTGCTAAGTCCCGCAAAATCTCCTCTGAAACCCAGACAGTTTGAGGAAAAGCAGCTAACTGATCTCGATAACTTTCTAAGGCAAAAATCTTCTCAATCGTCACTCCTGCTTGAACAGCTTCTTCAAACAAGTGCCAGCCCTCAATCAAATAGGCAGACTTTCGATATTTTTTTTGATGCAATTTCTTGGCATTTTTTACCACAGAATTAGCTTTTGAGGTTATAATAGTCATAGAAATATTATAACACAATCAAAGGGGTTTGGTATGCAAAAGGTTAGAATGATTGCCCAAGGCAGGGTGCAGGGTGTTGGTTTTCGTTGGGGCGTTTATACTCTAGCGCTTGAAATCGGTGGCATCACTGGTCGTGTTTGGAATAATGACGATGGCACAGTGGAAATTCTTGCTCAGGCAGAGTCCTCTGCCACTATGGCAAAATTTATCCAAGAGATCCGTAAAGGCCCTACACCTTTCTCAAAAGTTACCTATCTGGATGTGCAAATGAGTAATTTTTCATCCTATTCAGACTTCAAAGTCGCAAATTAGGTCTCCAGAACTATTGTATATTTTACAAAAAAACAGTAGAATAGAAAGGTATAATTTTTAAAGAAGGAATGAAAACATTGAAATCTATTAAACGTTTTGCCCTCTCTGCTATGGGAGTGGCTATGCTACTCGTCTTGTCAGGTTGCGTTCAGATTGATAAAGCAACAGGTAAGCCAATTGGTCCCGTTTGGGATTTCTTGGGTGCTCCGATGGGAGAAGCTATCAAGTACTTCGCTACTGATAAAGGTCTAGGCTTTGGTATCGCTATCATTATCGTAACCATTATCGTGCGCTTGATTATCTTGCCACTTGGTATCTACCAATCATGGAAGGCGACACTTCACTCTGAAAAGATGAACGCCCTCAAACACGTGCTTGAACCACATCAAACACGTCTAAAAGAAGCAACAACTCAAGAAGAAAAACTTGAGGCTCAACAAGCTCTCTTTGCCGCCCAAAAAGAACATGGTATCAGCATGCTAGGAGGCGTCGGATGTTTCCCTATCTTGCTCCAAATGCCTTTCTTCTCTGCTATCTACTTTGCAGCCCAACATACTGAAGGGGTCGCAGGATCTAGCTTTCTCGGTATCGAACTAGGCTCACCAAGCATGCTCCTCGTAGCCTTTGCAGGTATTCTTTACTACATCCAATCTCTCCTCTCGCTTCATGGAGTAGAAGACGAGATGCAAAGAGAGCAACTTAAGAAAATGATCTACATGAGCCCACTCATGATTGTTATCTTCTCCCTCTTCTCACCAGCCAGTGTGACACTTTACTGGGTTGTCGGTGGTTTCATGATGATTCTTCAACAATTTATCGTCAACTATGTCGTTCGTCCAAAACTTCGTCAAAAAGTACGTGAAGAATACGAAAAGAACCCTCCGAAAGTCAGCCCTTCTGCAGGTGCAAGAAAAGACGTGACTCCTAAGCAGCCTCAAACGATCACGACCAATAAGAAAAAGAAAAACCGCAACTCTGGCAAACAACGATCTAGATAAGATTCAAAAGGCTTAGCTGAAAGGCTAAGTCTTTTTGCATCACAAAAGCCCGATGTCTCCATCAGGCTTCTTTTTTATCCATGAACACGTTTCATGTAGTCTTGGTAACTTTCTGTATCCATCAATTCCTTGGCATTCTTGACACGATCTGCTGTTGGAGGTTTTACCCCTTCGAGCGAATAAGGTATTCCCAATTCACGCCATTTGAACTCACCCATAGTGTGATAAGGTAGGATTTCAAACTTGTCAACGTTTTTAAGGGTCTTGACAAACTTACCGAGTTCGATCAAGTCCTCATCTCTATCTGTCAATCCTGGAACCAATACGTGGCGAATCCAAACAGGTTTTCCAATATCTGATAGGTATCGGGCACAGGCCAAGATGTTCTTATTGGTTTGACTGGTTACAATCTTGTGCTGTTCTTCGTTGATTTCCTTGATATCCAAGAGAACCAAATCTGTCACAGCCATGAGTTTATTAAACTTTTCGAGATAACGTGGTTTATTACGGAAAGGCAGGGCACAGGTGTCCAAGGTACAGTGGATTCCTTGTTCCTTAGCCTTGGTGAAGAGGGCAATCAGGAAATCAATCTGCAAGAGAGCTTCTCCTCCACTGACAGTGATTCCTCCCTTGTCTCCCCAGAAACCACGATAGCGAAGGGCTTCTGTCAAGACATCGTCTACTGTCCGTTCACGTGATTTATTGGTCTCCATAGCCCATGTGTCTGGGTTATGGCAGTACTGGCAACGCATGTGACAACCCTGCAAAAAGACAATAAAACGAATCCCAGGACCATCTACCGCCCCAAAACTCTCTGTCGAATGCACCATTCCTGTCACTTGTCCATAGTCAATTGTTTCTTCAGACATATCGTCACCTTCCTTGAAACCGTTTTATAGTTTTATTATATCACGACTTGAGGGAAAAACAAGATTTTTGTCTATTTTTTAGAAAGCAATCTGTTTTTCACTTTCATTTTCATTTTTTTAATGATCGGGTTCAAAATCAAAACCATACAAGGTTGCGAAATAGTCCTCAGGACGCTCTGCACGGCGGATTTGACGGGCTTTGCCTTCTTCGGTATAGAGGATTTCTGCCGAGCGCAGTTTGGCATTGTACTGATAACCCATGGAGAATCCATGTGCACCTGTATCATGAATTACTAGCAAATCACCGATTTCTGTATGAGGTAGTTCGCGATTAATGGCAAATTTATCATTGTTTTCACAGAGTGAACCGACCACGTCTACGACCTCAACTGGCCCATCTGGATGGGGCAGATTGGTAATATGGTGGTAGGCTCCATAAATGGCAGGACGCATCAGATTGACGGCTGAGGCATCTACACCCAGATAGGTACGGTAGGTTTTCTTTTTATGAGTGACTTTTGTGACGAGAACTCCGTGAGGTGCCAACATAAAACGGCCCAATTCAGTGAAAATCTTGACCTGACCAAGACCTGCTGGCGTAAGGACTTCTTCATAAACCTTACGCACCCCTTCACCAATCACAGCGATGTCATTTGGCTCCTGGTCTGGACGGTAATTGACACCAATACCGCCAGAAAGATTGATAAAGTCTAGCGAAATGCCCAACTTTTCCTTGATTTCAACAGCCAATTCAAAGAGCTGACGTGCCAACTCTGGATAATAGAGATGGGTGACAGTATTGGATGCTAGGAAAGAGTGAATCCCAAATGTCTTGGCTCCTTTTTCCTTCAAAATCGCAAAGGCTTCAAAAAGCTGGTCCTTGGTCATCCCAAACTTGGCCTCTCCAGGATTGTCCATGATATCTGTTCCTAGCTCAAAAACGCCTCCAGGATTGTAACGACAAGAGATGATTTCTGGAATGCCTGCCGCTCGCTCCAGATGTTCAATGTCTTCAAAGGCATCCAAGTTAATGGTTGCACCCAATTCACGCGCATAAGCGTACTCTTGGTCTGGAGTATTGTTTGATGAGAACATGATCTCAGAACCGGGAAAATCCAGTTTATGACTCATCAGGAGCTCCACATAACTGGAACAGTCCACACCACAACCTTCCTCTTTGAGGATTTTCAAGATGGCTGGGGTTGGAGTGGCCTTGACTGCAAAATATTCCTTAAAGCCCTCGTTCCAGGAAAAGGCTTTGTTGACAGCTCTTGCTTTTTCACGAATCCCCTTCTCATCATACAAGTGAAAGGGAGTTGGGAATTCAGAAACAATCGTTTCTAAATCTTCACGGCTAATAAATGGTGTTTTCATAAGCATCCTTCTATTCTGTTTGCAAAGAAAGGCTGGGACAATCGTTCCAACCTTTAGTTCTATTTCTTATTTGTCTTCGTCAAAGATATTTCCAATCTCAACATCGATGGATTGGTTCTTGACATCAATATTGGTTACCTTCAAAAGTGACTTGTAATCGAACTGCTTTTCACGTTCTTCTTGGGCATTATCTGCAAAGACTGCGACACCAGCCAATTCAGAGTCGAACTCACGCAAGAGACTAATCATCCCATTGACAGTTCCGCCACCTTTTAGGAAGTCATCCACGATCAAGACTCGACTTCCTGCCTTGAGGCTGCGTTTTGAAAGGAACATTTTCTCAATGCGGTCACCACTTGAACCTGATACATAGTTGACACTGACCGTTGAACCTTCTGTGATTTTCAAGTCACGGCGCACAATGACAAATGGAACATTGAGGACGTTGGCAACTGCATTTGCGAGTGGAACCCCTTTAGTTGCTACTGTCATAACCGCATCGATTTTTTGGTCCATAAAGCTCTTTGCAATGATACGACCAATATTTTTCAAAATGGCAGGTGTACTGAGCAAATCAGATAGGTAGATATAACCACCTGGCAAGATACGGTCGCTTTCTGAAAGTTTATCACGCAAGTCTGCGATCATTTCTTTGGCTTCATGACTCGAGATTGATGGTGTAAAGATAACGCCACCACCTGCTCCAGTCACAGTCTGAATATGGCCGATTTCGATTTCCTCAAAGGCACGCTTGATAATCACGATATCCTCTGAAATCGATGATTTAGCAGATTCGTACTTTTCCGCAAAGGTATTGAGACTGGTTAGTTTGTATGGATTATTAATCAAATAGTTGGAAATGACAACCATCCGATCACTTCTTCTTAATTTCATTTTTATTTACCATTCCATTTAATTTTGATATTTTATCCATTATACCACATTCACATAAAAAAACGAACATTATTGCGTAAAAAATGCTCGTTTTTCTTAAATTATTAATCTAAATCTGGTTTATAGAAGGAACGATTGTCCATAGCGAAGATTTTATTGGTCATCTCTCCTTTATCCACCAAAGCTAGAGCCGTTGACATCATCATCATGCTGGCATCTAGATTGTCAATCATATGGATAATCTCTGCCTCCATAACGCGTGGACGGACTGGACTTCCATACTCTAGCAAGCCATGATGACTGAGGATGACATGGCGCAGTAGCACCACTTCTTCTCTAGTATCATCGATGCCTAGTTCCATGACTGTCTTGGTAATTTCACTATCGATGAGGGCTATATGGCCGATGAGATTGCCTCGTACTGTATACTCCGTCTGATTGGGACCGCTGAGCTCTAAAACCTTGGCCAAGTCATGCAACATAATCCCAGCATAGAGCAGGCTCTTATTGAGCTGAGGATAGATCTCACTAATGGCATCTGCCAAGCGCACCATGGTTGCTGTATGATAGGCTAAACCCGTTTCAAAGGCGTGGTGGTTAGTCTTGGCAGCTGGATAGGAGTAGAATTCATTATCGTACTTGGTGTAAAGACTACGAACGATACGCTGCCAGACAGGATTTTCAATCTTGAAAATCATTTGCGACATGTAGTCACGGATTTCCTTGACATCAACTGGCGACTTGACCTTGAAATCAGCTGGATCATTGGGTTCCCCAGGTTGAGGCAGGCGGAGAGTGATTTGATTGACTTGAGGAGTGTTATTGTAGACTTCTCGACGTCCCTGCATGTGGACGACTTTCCCTGCGGTAAAGGCCTCAACGTTATGAGGTTGGGCATCCCAGAGTTTTCCTTCAATCTCGCCACTATCGTCTTGGAAGGTAAAGGCTAGGTAGTTTTTCCCAGCACGTGTCTGTCTCAGGTCAGCTGATTTGATCAGGTAAAAACCTTCAAACAGCTCATCTTTTTTCATGTGACTAATCTTCATATTCTTCCTCATCTTCTTGGAAATGGAGTAGTTCAAGCGCAGGCTCACCTTCTGATAACTCAATGTGACGGAGCGTCCGCTCGATAGCTGTGGTACGACGGTTTAGTAATTCATCAATATTGCCAGAGGCATGTTGGAGATGCTTTTGTGCCTTGACCAGAATGCCCCCGAACTTGCCAAACTCGGTCTTGACACTGGCTAGGGTCTTACTGATATGGTCGGCACTCTTTTGGATATTGAGAGTTTTGAAGCCAACTGATAGAGAGTTAAGCAGGGCCGACAGGGTACTTGGACCAGCAACAATAATCTGCTCCTCCCGTCTCAAATCATCAAAGAAGACCGGATTCCGGACGATTTCTGAGTAGAGTCCCTCTGTCGGAACAAACAAGACTCCAAAATTGGTCGTCCGAGGTGGTGCTATGTACTTGCTCTTGATATCCTTGGCAAAGCGCTTAACGCTTGCTAGGAGTGACTTGCGACAACGTTCGATTTCGTCCTTATCGCCTGCTTCATAGGCTTCTTCTAGGCGATAATAATCCGCCAGTGGAAACTTGGAGTCAATCGGTAGGTAGACATATTCTTGGTCGCCTTGGCCAGGTAACTTGATGGCGTACTCTACTCGCTCGCTAGAGTTTTCAACCGTTGCAAATTCTCGTTCGTACTGGGCAGGAGTCATGATGTCTTCAATGATTTGCCCCAGTTGCAATTCGCCCAGAATCCCTCTCGTCTTGGTTCCAGAGAGAACCTTGTTGAGAGCACCAACGTCGCGGGCAACTGTCTGCATCTCTCCCAGACCACGATTGACCGACTCCAGTTGTTTGGAAACTGTCTCGAAGGAAGCCTGCAAGCGTGTCTGTAATGTCTTTTCCAGTTTTTCCTCGACCGTCTGGCGCATTTGCTCCAAGCGTTGCTCATTTGATTCCTGCAGGGCTTGAAGGCGTTGGTCGGTCTTATCTCTGGTTTGAAGGAGATTCTCGTTCATCTCCTGTCTAACTTGAGTCAGGCCTTGGTGCAACTCTATTCGCACTTCTTGCAAACGATCGCTGACAGCCACTTCCAAGTCTTTTTGATCCAGCTGGCTGACTTGTCTGGCTTGTTCAAAGCGGTAATCCAGTTGATCTGAAAGATTGTCTGCTTGATCCTCCAAGCTCTTGGCTAGGTACTTGTCTTGCTTATCTTGCCTTTGCCAAATCAGAAAGAGTCCAGCTAGGTTGGCAATTAATAATAGTAATAATACAGTCTCCATCCTACCTCCTGTCCTTGCTATGGAGTATGACCACATAGCCATCTGGGCAAGTCACTGAAACTTCCCTATCTACATATTCGTTAGAAGCGTACACTTTTTTAAAGAAAAAATTTTCCTCTGTCAATTCGTACTTAGCTCCGATAATGGTCAGCTGACTATCTCGAACTGGCATAAAGGCTAGGTAATCGTAGTCTGAACGGGGTTCTAGTTGACTGGTCCCTTCCGGACAATAGGCAATCACATTTTGCCCATCCTCAATTGCTATCTGGCGCATAAAGGGGGCCAACTTGGGATTGCTAGGCAGAAAGACATTGGCCAGCATATGGTCAATACGACCACCCAAAGCACCGAAAATAGTGACCTGAGCCTGAGGATTTTGCTCAAAGACGGTTAAAAGTGCCAATTCCAGATCAGTATCATCCTTTTCTGGCTGGGCTTGGACAAAATGATGGGCACGTTTTTGAATCACCTGTCGCTCTTCCGCAGTCACAGAGTCAAAATCTCCAACTGCTAGAGCCAGAGGAAGGTTTTCTTCCAAGACCCAGAGCGAGCCTCGATCCACACCGACAAAGCAATCAAAATTTGTCCGATAATGACCGCGATCTCCGCCTGCAAAAACGGCAACCCTAGTCCAGTTGTTTTCTGAGAGTTTGCACTCGTTCATTGACATCTCCCTTAAAGACATAGGATCCTGCTACAAAAACGGTCGCTCCAGCTTCTTTGGCTTGAGCAATGGTTTGATCATCAATACCCCCATCTACTTCGATCTCAAAGTTCAAACCTTTTTCCTGACGAAGGGCAACCAACTCACGAATCTTATCCATGGTTTCTGGCAGAAAGGCTTGTCCACCGAAGCCAGGGTTAACTGTCATGACTAGGACTTGGTCAACTAGATGAAGCACATGCTTAATCGCTTCAACTGGTGTACCAGGATTGATAACAACTGATGGCTTGACACCGAGTGAACGAATTTTTTGGAGGGCACCATGAATATGAGGCGTTGCCTCTATGTGAATGCTGATGATATCTGCACCTGCACGCGCAAAGTCCTCTAAATGATGTTCAGGATTAGCTACCATCAAGTGGCAGTCAAAGACCATCTTGCTATGGGGACGCAGACTCTCGACCATACCTGCACCAAAACTGATTTGTGGCACAAAGTGACCATCCATGATATCGATATGGGCATACTCTGCTCCAGTTGCTTCTAGGCGTTTGATTTCACGTTCAAAGTTGGCATAATCTGCTGCCAGAATTGACGGAGCAATCTTGTATTGAGACATAGGTTTCTCCTTATTTTGGAATTTTTTTGCTGACTTTTTTGTAGGTTTCTCTGCGATTTTCAATTTCGCTAAGGAATTGTAGGTAGTTGTCAAAACGGAAGCTGGCAATGGCTCCCTCTTCTACAGCTGGCTTGACGGCACAGGACGGCTCATGGGTATGGGTACAAGTACGGAATTTACAGTCTCGACTGACGGTGGCAATCTCTGGAAAGGCCTGGTTGAGGTCTTCTGCTGTTGACACTTCATAATCCAATGATGAAAAACCTGGTGTGTCTGCGATTTTCCCACCATTGAGATTGTAAAAACTAACAGCTCGAGTAGTATGGCGACCACGACCTAGACTATCTGAGATTTCTCCCGTCTCTAGATTGAGGTCTGGTGCGATTTTGTTGAGAAGGGTTGACTTCCCAACACCCGTCTGCCCCATAAAGACCGTAACCTTGCCTGTTAACAAGGGCAGGAGCTCTTCCTTACTAGTCACAAAGTCGTAACCAATAGCACGATAGGTTTGTTGGTAAAAACTTAATTCTTCCCTATCTTCTAGCAAATCCATTTTAGAAATATAGACGACAGGATGGATACCCTTGTACTCCAAAAGAACTAGGAACCGATCCAACAAATTGCTGTTAAAATCAGGTTCCTTGACAGACATGATAACCACAGCTTGGTCGATATTGACAATGGGCGGACGGACCAGACTGTTTTTCCGTTCATGGATCTTGAGAATGTAACCTTCTGAGTTTTCCTCCGCAGAAAAGTCTACCCAGTCCCCGACATAGGGTGTGTGACCTTTTTTACGGAAATTTCCACGCGCGCGTGTCTGATAAACCTGACTATCACTCTCTACATAGTAGAAGCCCGCCAAGGCTTTAATGATTTGTCCCTGCATCTTAGAGCCCTTGTCCTTTTAGCGCATCTGCTAGACTAGCAAATTCTGCCAAGCCGAGAGCTTCTCCACGTACACTTGGTGACAAACCTGCTTGATCCAAAGCCTTGGTCAACTTTTCCTTGACTTCCTCAGTCTTGCCAAAATATCCTGTCAGGTTATTCCACAAGGTCTTGCGACGATGAGTGAAACTAGCTTTGGAAACCTTAAAGAAGAGCTGCTCATCTTCCACAGCTACCGCAGGTTCTGGGCGGCGTACCATTTTCAGGATAGCTGAGTCAACGTTTGGCGCTGGCACAAAGACCGTACGAGGTACGATAAAGGCCACCTTGGCTGTCATGTAATACTGCACAGCAATAGACAAACTACCGTAGGCCTTGGTATTTGGCTGTGCTGAGATACGATCCGCCACCTCTTTTTGCATCATGACCACAAACTCGCTAAAAGGAATGCCACTTTCAATCAGGTGCATGAGAATAGGCGTCGTAATGTAGTAAGGGAGGTTTGCTACGACCTTGATTGGCAAATCAGGATTTTTGAAATTCTGGATATGTTGCGCCAAATCGACCTTGAGAATGTCCTCGTTGACTACTGTTACATTATCAAAATCACGCAAGGTATCAGCTAGAATTGGCACCAAACGATGGTCAATCTCAAAAGCCATGACCTCTGCCGCACGCTCAGCCAAAAATTCTGTCAAGGCACCAATACCTGGCCCGATTTCGATGACATTAACCTGATCATCAATTTCAGCTGTATCCACGATTTTTTGAAGGATATTGGTATCCGTCAGGAAATTTTGCCCGAAGGACTTTTTAAAAGTAAAACCGTGACGCTCCAGCACTGCCTTGGTCACGCTATAATCTGCAATTCTCATCTATTCTCTTTTCTAATATAGTAAGCTTCTGGAGTATAATGATAGAGCAAAACAAAGAAGGGTGTTCCATCAAATCCTTCCACCATTTCTTTTAGGAGTGCATCTGGATGAATGATTTCTCGTGTTTTGGTGAAATAAACTCCGTGTTCCCCGTTTCTATTACGAAGTTCCCAGGCAACATTATTCCCTTGGACAGAAGGTAGGTAACGTTCCATTTCTAGAAAATCAAAAAAATCTTTCACCGTCATATCTTCAGGAATCTCAAATTCTGTCTCATGAGGCAATACATCGTCCCCCATACATACAGAATCTCTATCAACTCGAATTTTCATTTCGCACTGTCCTTATAAGTTTCTATTTTAACGCTATCAAAATAAATCTAAGTACCTCTATTGTAACACATTCCCTTTGTATTTTTGGGCTATCTGGTTATTGTTATCACTTTTAAGGACTCTCCAAACAGATCTCGATATCTAAATTTCTTTCCACTATTGAAGTAAGCATAAAATTTATTTTTCTAATTCTTTATAGATTGTCTATTGAAAAGGTCAGTTGTTCAAGTAAGGAATAGAGTTTTGCTTGCTCCGCTTCTTCATAAGCAAATCTATTTGCTTTTACTTCCCTACATTTCTCGTCATACAAAAACCCGTCATATCCATCTTCTGTAGATAAAGCTGTGTAGACTTTTGCCATTTCTTCCGGGCTAATCGAAAATCTTGACTTGATTTTATACAAATTTTTCATAAAAGCACTGAGGTGATCATAGCGCCGCATATCAACTTTGACATTGGTCACACGGATTGCCGGAACCTTGATACCTTTCCAATGTTTCCGCATATAAAGCGTCAGCATCAACAAGGCCAGTTTATTCTGATAATAGGTCTTGGCAGGACTATAATGTTTTTGACCAGCTAAATTTTCAAAATCAAGCTTCATGAAAGGATAAAGTATCAGCCCTTGGGAAGAAATATTAATAATCCGACCACTCTCAGATTTTTCCAACAAACCTTTCAACAAGGTAGAAAGTAAAAAGGGAGCAACCACGTTGGTCGCAAATTGTTTTTCCAATCCGTCTTTGCTAAGAATTGGCTTTTTGACCGATAAGTCAAAATCAGCTGCATTGTTAATTAGAACGTCTAGAACGTCTTCTTTTTGAATATACTGTTCCGCTGCTTTCCTGACACTCTTAATATCAGATAGATCAACCAAGATATAATCTACTTGTCGATTTCCTGTCTGTTGACGAATTTCCTCACAAGCTTGCTCAGCAGCTTCCTTACGTCTACAAAAGAGGATTACTGACCACCCCTTTTCAGCTAATTGTTTTGCAGCCTGATAGCCAATACCACTATTGCCACCCGTAATAATTACTTTTTTCATTCCTTACTCCGTTAGACTGAATACTTTGCCATCACTTCTTCTACTTCTGCCAAAGTTACTCCAAACAACTCCAACCGCTTGAGGAGTTGCTTGCCGTTGGAATAGCCGATGCGGAGCTGTTCCCCTAGATACTCTCGGCGTCTACGACTGTCTGCTCCCGCTAGGAAACCAAGGCGAATCAAGTCGCTGCGACTGATGTCAAACTCGTTCTCGTTTTCAAATTGCTCTGTCACCTGAGTCAGCGCTGTTTTCAGGTCCTCATAACTAGCATGTTCGATTCCCAATGAACGCCCCTTGGTCTTGGACTTGGGAACCGCTTCATCTCGTTTGAGAAAAGCATGCTGCACTGTTGGAATAGCCGTCATAATCATGCGACGAATGCGCTCACCGTTAAAGTCAGGATCTGTAAAGACAATGACTCCATGCAGTTCATGCAGGCGTTGAATCCGCTCTATATCTTGATCATTGATTGCCGATCCTCGTGTCTCATAGGTCTCTACGTCAAAATAACGTTTGAGATTGGCTGTATCATCGCGTCCCTCGACTACGATGACTTGATATATTTTTTCTTTCATTACTTGCTATCCAATCCAAAAATACGCTCTGCATTGGCACTTGTCACATCAGCTAATTCTTCTGTCGTCATGCCACGCAAGTCGGCGATAAAGTCCACCACATAGCGAGTATAGGCTGTTTTGTTTTCACGGCCACGTTTAGGAACAGGAGCCAGGTAAGGGGCATCTGTCTCAACGAGGATTTCATCCAAAGGAAGTTCCCTAGCAGCCTCTTGGATATCCGTCGCTTTCTTAAACGTCACCACTCCTGAGAAAGAAATAGTCATGCCAAGCTCGACAAACTTCTCAGCCCACTCGAGAGAGCCTGAAAATGAATGCATGATCCCACCACGAGGACTAACGCTCTCACTCTTGATAATCTCATAAGTATCTTCTAGCGCATCACGAGTGTGGACCACAAAGGGCAAATTCAAATCCTTAGACAGCTGAATCTGACGACGGAACACCTGCTCCTGTACTTCCTTAGGTGCTGTCATCCAATGGTAGTCCAGACCAATCTCCCCCAAGGCAACAACCTTGGGATGTTTTAGCTTTTCAAGCAAGTAAGCTTCGACCTCATCTGTGTAAGTGCCTGCTTCCGTCGGATGCCAGCCAATAGTTGCGTAGAGTTGCTCATACTCATCTGCCAACTCTAGGGCTCGTTCAATGGTCGGTTTATCAAAACCAACAATATTCATCCGAGTCACACCCATCTCAGCAGCCAAGGCAAGCTCTTCCTCCTCACGTCCTGCAAATTCTTCCACATTTAAATGTGTGTGCGTATCAAAAATCATCTCTTCTAACCTCATTTTCTTCCATCTATTATACCAAAAATAGCATCCCTCGGCTTGGAAAATATCCAAAAACCAGTCATTCTCTCTTGACTGCCTTTTTTCAAAGCAGTATAATAACACTTATTGAAATTTTCAGTAAAGGAAAAGAAAATGTTTAGAAAATTAAAATATACCTTTATCGGTCGACCACTCAAGTCTCTCACAGACGGCGAAGGGGGATTACTTGGAAAAATGCAGGCACTTGCAATGTTATCCAGTGATGCCCTGTCTTCTATTGCCTATGGACCTGAACAAGTCATTATCGTTTTAGTCAGTCTCTCTCCTCTCGCTATTTGGTGGAGCCTCCCTATCGGTATTTTTGTCCTCTTACTCCTCGCTAGTTTGACGATTTCCTATCGTCAAATCATCCACGCCTATCCTCAAGGTGGAGGAGCTTATATGGTCACTCGGGAAAATCTCTCCCCTGAACTGGGCTTGATTGCAGGAGGCAGTCTCCTTGTTGACTATATGTTGACAGTAGCCGTATCCGTCGCTTCTGGAGCTGATGCTATTACAGCAGCCATCCCTGTCCTCCATCCCTACAATCTTCATATCTCTATTTTCCTAGTCTGCCTGCTCATGCTCTTGAATTTAAGAGGATTGAAAGAATCTGCCAGCTCTCTTATGATTCCCGTCTACCTCTTTATCTTCAGTACCGTCTTTCTCTTGCTTTATGGGTTCTTTCAACTATTTACAGGTTCCCTAAACTATCAGGCGACTTCAACCATTGGACAAACTGTTCCGAGCCTTTCCATCGTTCTCCTACTAAGAGCCTTTACCAGTGGCTCTGCCTCTCTGACAGGGGTTGAAGCTATTTCAAATGCGGTACCATTTTTTAAAACTCCGAAAGAAAAGAATGCTGCTCAGACCTTGACCATCATGTCGCTGATTTTAGGATTTCTTTTTGCAGGCATCACCTTCCTAAACTATTGGATGGGTATCACGCCTCAACACGGAGAAACCATCCTCTCGCAAATGGCCAAGGGCATTCTTGGTGATTCATTCTTTGGTCATGCTAGCTACTATCTCTTCCAGTTCTCGACAGCCTTGATTCTAGCCGTAGCTG
Source organism: Streptococcus oralis (assembly GCF_003944215.1). Taxonomy (GTDB): domain Bacteria; phylum Bacillota; class Bacilli; order Lactobacillales; family Streptococcaceae; genus Streptococcus; species Streptococcus oralis_BI. Next base: position 74,543 of record NZ_RJVZ01000001.1, read on the forward strand.
CAAATACTGGCTTTTCAGCCTTCCCTATGCTGGCCTACAATATGGCCAAAAACAAGTACATGCCCCATCTCTTTATGGAAAAAGGGGATCGCCTTGGCTACTCCAACGGTATCTTAACTCTGGCCTTCGGGGCTATGATCCTTCTTCTCATTTTTAATGGGAATACTGAACGCTTGATTCCTCTTTATACTATCGGAGTCTTCGTTCCCTTTGCCCTTTCTCAGACTGGTATGATTCGCCATTGGAAAAAGGAAAAAGGAGCAAACTTCTTAAAATCTGCCTTCGCTAATATCCTTGGGGCCATCATTTGTTATGCCATTGTCCTCATTTTACTCCTCTTCAGACTGGGTGATATCTGGCCTTTCTTCCCAATTATCCTAGTTTTAACCTTCCTCTTTTTGTCCATTCACAACCATTACCAAAAAGTGGCAAAACAACTGCGACTCTACGAAGGAATTGAAAAGCGCACTTATGACGGCAATCTTGTCCTTGTCCTAGTAGGAAATGTTACTCGAGTAAGTGTCGGAGCCATTAACTACGCTCAAAGTATCGGTGATGAAGTGTTAGCCATGCACATTTCTACTAAAGAAACGGCGGAAAAAGACCAAGAAATTCTTCAGGAATTTGCCGATTACTTCCCAAATATAACTCTGAAGAATATCAACACTAGCTACCGCGACATCATCACCCCTAGCGTTAAGTATGTCAAACGAATCGCCCAAGAAGCTAAGCAAAAAAACTACACCGTTACAGTTCTCGTCCCACAGTTTATCCCTAACAAGCCTTGGCAAAATATCCTGCACAATCAAATGAGCCTCAAACTAAAATACGCTCTCAGATGGCACGAAGACGTCGTTGTCGCTAGCTACTCCTATCACTTAAAAGAATAAAGAAAAGGCCCTACCAGAACCAAAAAGCGTCTGGTGGGGCCTTTTTCTGAATCCAGCCACTATGCTTAACTAAAAAGCATGACTAGGAAGATTATTGAATGTGGTTAGCTAAATCTTCCTGAGCTTTCTTATTGGACTCAGTTTTTTCTTTTTGCCATTTTTCATAAAGTTCTTGGTACTGTTTCGCAGTCACGGGATCTTTTTGCAACTCAAGGTATTTGTAGTTGTCCGCATCCCCTTTGTGTCCGACAAATGAGAAGGCTCCTGTGAACGGTACAGTCTTACGGAAGATTGGATTAGCTCCTCCACTTTGAACTGGCAGAAAGAGAGCACTATCTGTTAGCCAAGCTTGAACTTCAGCAAATTTTTCATAGCGAGTCTGAGTATTTTCAACCTCATTGTCTGCTGCGTCCAACAACTTCTTGTAGGTAGAGAGACCGAGTTTTTCCTTGACATCATTGTCTTTTCCTGGAGTCAAGCCAAGATTTTTTAACTGAGAACCAGAGTCTGGATCCAAGAGGTCAAGATAGGTCTTAGGATCAGAGTAATCTCCGCTCCAGCCTGAGATGTCGATGTCATAGTCCTTTTGTTCAGCTGTGTCAGCAAAGAAGGTTGCATTGTCTTTCTCGTCTGGAGAAAGTTGAATCACATCGATAACAATATTATCTGATCCAAGTGTTTCTTCAACCGTCTGCTTGAAAGAACTTGCTTGCTGTACATCCAACTTGGCAGTCTGGTCTACCGGCATGTCTAAATGGATAGGGAAGGTCACACCTTCTGCCTGCAAACTTTCTTTGGCTTTGGCAAATTCTGCCTTGGCTTTATCAGCATTCAGGAAAGCAGGTTGCGCGTCATTCAGATTAATATTTGACCACTCTGTACCATAGTTGACCATCTTTTCATTGACAGCATCTCCAAAATTCTTTCCACCGATTTGAACAAAGTTGCTTGGTGTGACAGTGTTTCGAAGGATACGGTCAGCTCCATCTTCTCCATTTGTCTGGGCAGCGTAGGCATGACGGTCAAAGGCAAAGTTAATCGCCTGACGGAAGTCTTTATTTTGCATAGCTAGACGCGAATCTGTTTTTTCTTTATCCGTCTGTTTCATGGTTTGATTGTAACTTTGACGGTTGACATTGAAGAGATAGTAGAAAGTCACAGCATCCTGAGGAGTATAGGTAATCTTATCTTCATTCCCTTTTTTCAGCTGGTCAAAGACAGAGCTTGTCGGGAAAATACGTCCGTCTGTGTAGTTGCCTTCTAAGAATCCTCGAGCCAAACTATCTTGGTCTGAACCATCATAGAAGGAAAGTTTTACCTTCTCAATCTTGACATTGTCCTTATCCCAGTAATTGGGGTTCTTTTCAAACTCAATTAAAGATTTTGATGTGAAAGACTTGAACAAGTATGGCCCATTTGACAGAATACTAGATGGGGTAACACTTCCAAAATCATCACCCTTAGATTTCAAAAAGGCTTCATTAACAGGACTCAAAATCCCCCCTGTTGTCTTCGAATTCCAATAAGACTCTGGCTTGTTCAAGGTGTATTGGAGAGTATAGTCGTCCACTGCCTTGACTCCAACCGTCTCAAAGTCAGATGTTTTCCCTTCGACATAATCTGCCAAACCTTTGATCGAATCCCGTACCAAGTACAAATTCTCAGCTTTTTTATCCGCTGCATACTTGAGACCCGTCACAAAGTCATGAGCTGTCACTTCAGCGTATTCTTCTCCTTCAGAGGTATACCACTTAGCCCCTTGGCGGATTTTGTAGGTATAAGTCAAACCATCTTTTGATACTGTCCACGACTCTGCCATAGAAGGGACGAGGTTTCCGTACTTATCATTTTCCAACAAACCATCGATCAAGTTTGTCGTAATGCTAGAGGTCGAGCCACGTGTCGAAGTGATATAGTCTAATGTATCTGGATTGCTTGCAAATACATAAGAGTAGGTTTTATCTGTATTTGATTGTGCCGAACTACAAGCCGCCATCAAGAAGCTTGCGCTCAAAATTCCAGCCCCTAGTAGGAGGGCTTTTGATTTCTTCATAACTGTTCTCCATTTTTTATAGTATGTGAGATATTATACACTATTTCAGCAAAAATATAAAGCATTTACAGACTGATATTATAGGAAAAAGAAAAGCCAGTAGACTCGAGTTCCTACTGACTTCTTTGTTGAATTCGTTTGGATTATGCAGCCAAAACTTTGCGTCCTTTACGACGACGAGCTGCCAATACGCGACGACCGTTTTTAGTTGACATACGGTTACGGAATCCGTGTTTGCGCGCACGACGAAGTTTACTTGGTTGATAAGTACGTTTCACGATGAATACCTCCTCATAGATTTTGTATTCGTTTAGCCGGCTATAAAGTGATCAGTTACTAAACATACTTTACTATTCTATCTGATTCTGCCAATTTTGTCAATAGCTCCAAGCAAATGTTTTAGAGCTTTTCCTATGAAAGCCCTATCTACGATATTGTTTCAAGAAACGAGTCATCTTTTCTTGGATTTGTGCTAATTCGTCCACACGAGGGAGGTAAACGATACGGAAATGGTCTGGCTCTTGCCAATTAAATCCGCGACCATGAACCAAGAGAACCTTTTCCTGCTTCAAGAAATCAAGAACGAATTGTTCATCGTCATCGATGCGATACATATTGCGGTCAATTTTAGGGAAGATATAAAGACCCGCCTTCGGCTTGACTGCAGACAAACCGGGAATATCTTGAATGGCATTATAGATAAAGTTTCTTTGTTCATAGATACGACCACCAGGAAGGAGCAATTCGTCCACCGACTGGTGACCTCCTAGTGAGGTTTGTACAACTTGCTGGGCCAAAACGTTGGAGCAAAGGCGCATATTGGACAGCATATTAAGACCTTCGATATAGCCTTTAACATGGGTCTTCGGTCCAGACAAGACCATCCAACCTACACGGAAACCAGCGATACGGTGGGATTTTGACAGACCATTCATGCTGACACAGAAGACATCTGGTGCCAAGCTCGCCACAGGCGTATGCACATGCCCATCCATCACCATGCGGTCATAGATTTCGTCCGCAAAGATGATCAAGTCGTTTTGACGAGCGATTTCAATAATCTCCAACAGGAGTTCTTTAGGATAAAGGGCTCCAGTTGGGTTGTTCGGATTGATAAGGACGATAGCCTTGGTATTGGAAGTGATTTTTGACTTGATATCGTCAATGTCAGGATACCATTCTGCAGCTTCATCACAGATATAGTGAACCGCATTTCCCCCAGCTAGGCTGACAGCAGCCGTCCAGAGAGGATAGTCTGGCATAGGCACCAAGACCTCATCGCCATTATCCAAAAGCCCCTGCATAGACATGACAATCAGCTCACTGACACCATTTCCAAGGTAGATATCATCAATGTCCACATTGGGGAAGTTCTTCAGTTGGCAATACTGCATGATGGCCTTACGGGCTGAGAAAATCCCTTTAGAGTCAGAATACCCTTCGCTATCACGCGCATTCATAATCAAGTCATGAATGACCTCATCTGGTGCTGTAAAACCAAATTCTGCTGGATTCCCTGTATTCAGACGTAAAATCTTTTCTCCGTTTGCTCGCATTCGCATGGCTTCTTCCAAAACAGGACCACGGATATCATAAGCAACATGCTCTAACTTACTAGACTTGTTATATTCTTTCATCTTGTTTCCTCAATTCATCGAGATAGTAACATTATACCACTAGAAAGGGATTGCGACAAGTTTCCTGAAATGAGCAAACAAAGAAAAAACTCACAACGACTAGGTTCTCACCTTCTAAATAACTAGAAGGAAGAATCATTTCTCACATACCAAAAGACAAACCTAGAAAGACTAATGCTAAAAAGGAATCATACAAAAGATTAAACATGAGAAAGAGCCCCCACGTGATCAAATAGTCCAAGCGACCACTTCTCTTTGCAATCACAAATAAAATGATGTGGTAGACTAGGTGAAAGAGAAGAAATCCAACAAAACCTCGATAGAGAACAGGCATGACTCTTTCCAGTTGCCAAAGCATCACTACTTCTCCTACAAGTGATGCAAGGATAATTCCATGATAAAGAAGACTGATTTTTTTAGAAGCTTGAACAGACTCTTTCATACTTTCTCATCCCTTCACTAGGTTTCCTAATATCCCATTTTCTTTTATTTTAACATATCTCCACCAAATCGAATCTCCGATAATATTTATTTAAATATGATTTTTACTTTACTTCTTTAGTGAAAAGGATTACAATAAAAGTAAGAAAATTTCAGGAGGTTTCATTATGGCACAACGTTACCAAAATGTTATGGTTGCAATTGATGGTTCTAAAGAGGCAGACTTGGCTTTTGTTAAAGGTGTTTACACTGCTCTACGCAATGATTCCAAGCTCACCATTGCCCATGTTATTGACACACGCGCTCTTCAAAGCGTGTCCACCTTTGATGCTGAAGTTTACGAAGAACTCCAAGTCGACGCTGAAAGTTTGATGAAAGAGTACGAAAAACGTGCAAAAGATGCGGGTGTGACGGATATTCACATCGTCATCGAAATGGGAAATCCGAAAACCCTCCTTGCCCGTACCATTCCAGACGCAGAAAATGTTGACCTGATTCTCGTCGGTGCAACAGGTCTTAATGCCTTTGAACGCCTCTTAGTCGGTTCTTCATCTGAATATATTCTCCGCCACGCAAAAGTTGATTTGCTCGTCGTGAGAGAACAAGAAAAAACATTATAGGAACACAAAAGGAGCCTGCTAGGCTCCCTTTTTTCTTACTTATTTCTCTCTTTATGTCGCTCATAAGCCTTGAGCTGACGCTGCAGTTCCTTTCTGATAGCAGGTTCTGGAGCATATTTTTCGTCCCAGTCATCTGGTTTTAAGATTTTATGTGTAACTGGATCAAAATGGGCTTTTCCATCAGGAAAAACCTTCCCCATGTTTGCCTCATGCACAATATCAAAGATGCGTTCTGGATCCACTCCCATCAAGGCAAAACTGCCGTAAGTAAAATACAGTGTATCGATTAAGGCATCAACCTGCCCGATTAGATCTTTTTGGGCAGGCGTTTTTTGCCTCACCTTTTCGGCCGCCTTATCAAGTGCCGCATGCATGCTGTTAAGTGCCTGCTGGAATTCTTCCTCCGAAGAACTTGCCGCGCGGACAAACTCTACTAATTCTTCAATTTTAAAGTCTGCGCGATGGGTTGCACCTTCAACATCCCATGCCTGTGGTTCTTCCTGAGTTCGTTCATCCATCATGTGATGGAAGGTCTTGACTTTATTAAAGTGGTAGTCCCGACTGACAAACACTTTTTCTGAAGCCAAAACACCAAAGTGCTCGAGCGCCTTGTGGATGCCATCTTGTTGGTTACTTGCTGTAATGTGCTTGGCAACTTCTTTGACGCTGCTACTGCCATTTCCCATAGCTACAGACATACCAACACCTGCCAACATTTCCAGGTCATTGTCTGAATCTCCGAAGGCCATGACTTGGTTGAGATCAAAACCATACTCTTTCCCAACTCGACGAATGCCTTCTAGTTTGGAATTTCCTTGGTTAATGATATCCGCAGCGAAGGGATTGCTTCGAGTTAATTTCAAGTCGTCAAAATCACTTGCAGCTTTCTCAGATTCTTCTGGTGTCATTAGCATTAACACTTGATAGATTGGCTCATTGATCAAACGAAGTAGGTCATCTTCCTTTTGAGGAACTGCCTTGCTGACCATTCGATTAAAGGAACGGCTAACGGTTCTTGTTAAGCCAGTTGGAATGAAACGGCTAACCAGCTGTGAAAAGGATCCGAGACCAAATGACATAATTTTCGAACCAACAACGGCATGCTCAGTTCCAAGAGCGATTTCTTTACGCTCCTTTTTAGCATAGGCAATCAGTTGACGCAGACTTGACTTGGCAATCGGGCTAGCAAATAAGACTTTTTCTTTATTAAAGATATATTGTCCGTTATAAGTTATTGCAAAATCCAGATCTAAATCCTCCATCAATTCCTTGACAAAGAAAGGCCCCCGTCCTGTCGCCACTCCAACAAGCACCCCTTGTTCTTTCACAATCCTAATCGCGTCCTTAGTGGATTTCAAAACACTCTTACGATCGTTGACTAGAGTTCCATCGATATCAAAAAAAACAGCTTTGACTTCCATCCTATCTCATTCTCCCCTTTTGTGTTACAATGATTATACCACATTTCAGAGAGAGTGAGTAAATCATGCCTAAGAAAATCCTTGTTTTACATACAGGTGGGACTATTTCCATGCAAGCAGACGCCACTGGTGCCGTTGTAACTAGTCAGGACAATCCCATGAACCATGTATCCAATCCACTTGAAGGGATTGAGGTTCATGCCCTAGACTTTTTTAACCTACCGAGTCCCCATATCAAACCTAAACATATGCTAGCCCTCTATCATAAGATTAAAGAGGAGGCAGAAAACTACGATGGGGTTGTCATCACACATGGAACAGATACGCTAGAAGAAACTGCCTATTTCCTTGATACCATGGAAATCCCCCACATGCCCATCGTTCTAACAGGAGCTATGCGTAGTTCCAACGAACTCGGTAGCGACGGTGTATACAACTATCTGAGTGCTTTACGAGTTGCCAGCGATGACAAAGCAGCCGACAAGGGTGTGCTGGTCGTCATGAATGATGAAATCCACGCGGCCAAGTATGTTACCAAAACCCATACCACCAACGTCGGTACCTTTCAAACTCCTACTCACGGACCTCTCGGTCTCATCATGAAGCAAGAAATCCTCTACTTCAAAACAGCTGAGCCTCGTGTCCGTTTTGATCTCGAACATATTCAAGGTCTGGTTCCCATCATCTCTGCCTATGCCGGTATGACAGACGAGCTGATCGATATGCTTGACCTAGATCACCTAGATGGATTAGTCATTCAAGCTTTTGGAGCAGGTAATGTACCCAAAGAAACAGCTCAAAAATTAGAAAGTCTCCTCCAAAAAGGCATTCCAGTCGCCTTGGTCTCACGTTGTTTTAACGGAATTGCGGAGCCCGTCTACGCCTACCAAGGTGGAGGAGTTCAATTACAAAATTCTGGTGTTCTATTTGTCAAAGAACTCAATGCTCAAAAAGCTCGCCTCAAATTATTAATTGCTATCAACGCCGGGCTAAAAGGACAAGAACTTCGCAATTACATGGAAGGTTAAAATTGAAAATCAGGAAATCTTCTCGATTCCCTGATTTTTTCTATTTGCGTTTTCGTGTCGAACGACGTTCTGTCAAACCGTGAGGCAAAAGAACTTCACGTTCTTCCAACTCTTCCTTATGCATAATCTTGGTCAACATACGCATACTGATAGCACCAAGGTCGTATAGAGGTTGAGCAATTGTCGTTAAGTTTGGACGAGTGAATCGTGCAATTTGAGAATCATCTGTCGTGATGATTTCAAACTCTTCTGGTACAGAAATACCGTGATCTGCCAAGCCATTTAACACACCTGCAGCCAATTCATCACCTGTCACAACTGCAGCTGTAGCCTGTGAAGAAACCAAGCGTTCTGCCAAGGCATAGCCATCATTATAGCTGTATTTAGACTCAAATACCAAGCCCTCGCTATAAGGGATTCCTGCCTTTTTCAATGCTTCCTTGTAACCAATCAATCGAATTTTGCCGTTGATATCATCAACAAGTGGCCCACTGACAAAGGCAATCTTTTCATTTTCCTGAAGCAAATGAGTTACTGCATCAATCGTTGCTTGTTTGTAGTCAATATTAACACTTGGCAACTGGTGTTCAATATCCACCGTTCCTGCAAGGACAACTGGTGTCCGAGATCGAGAAAATTCTGAACGAATCTTTTCAGTCAAGTGATAACCCATAAAAATGATCCCGTCAACCTGTTTTGAAAAGAGAGTATTAACTACTGAAACTTCTTTTTCATCGTCTTCATCACTGTTGGCTAGGACGATATTGTACTTATACATCTCTGCAATATCATCAATCCCCTTGGCTAGGGTTGAAAAATAGCCATTGGTGATATTTGGAATCACAACACCAACTGTCGTGGTTTTCTTGCTGGCCAAGCCACGCGCTACCGCATTTGGACGATAGTCAAGACGATCAATCACCTCTAGAACTTTTTTACGAGTATTCTCTTTGACGTTCTTATTGCCATTCACTACACGGCTAACAGTTGCCATTGAAACCCCAGCTTCACGGGCAACATCATAAATCGTTACTGTATCATCTGTGTTCATTCTGTTTCCTTTCTATATTGAAAATTTCGCTTTCATACATCTGCTTACTCCATTTTATCACTTATTGTAAACACTTTCAAGTATTTTTTAGAGAAACTTTGAAAAAATTTCACAACCTATTCCCATTTTGAAAAAGCGAGTACGATTTCTTGATTTTTGGGATGTTTTGCTGTATGATAAGGAAAAATAAAAGGAGGGAGGGAATGTTTATGGCTTTTACAAATACTCAGAGACGTTCGGCCAGTTTTGGCGTTGTGACCAGCTTGCCTGACGATGTTATCGACTCTTTATGGTTTATTATCGATCATTTTTTGAAAAATGTCTTTGAATTAGAAGAGGAACTTGAATTTCAACTGCTAAATAACGAGGGAACCATCACCTTCCATTTCTCTAGTCAGCACCTGCCGACTAGTATCGACTTTGATTTTAATCACCCCTTTGACCCTCTTTACCCTCCTCGGGTTCTTGTTTTAGACATGGACGGGAAAGAAACCATCCTCCTTCCTGAAGAAAATGACCTATTTTAAAAACTCTAGCTTCTCGGCGCAAACTGCTGAGGAACTAGAGTTTTTTCTATTTGTTCAATTCTTGATACAAGTAGCGTATCGGCTGTTTGAGTACTGGATGAATAAAATGGGGAGCTATTTCTTGCAGAGACTCAAGGACAAAGAGGCGTTCTGCTATATAGGGATGTGGCAAGATGAGCTCGTCTGTATAGATGACTTGGTCCTCCACAAAGAGTAAGTCCAAATCAATCAAACGAGGCCCCCAATGCACCTCTCGAACCCGTCCCATTTCTGACTCGATGGCTAATAATGTTTCTAACAAGACTGGTGCTGGTAGCCAGGTTTCTACTTCAATCACCTGATTGGCAAAGCTATCCTGCTCCACACCACCCCAAGGTTCCGTCGCCAAGACACTGGACTCTTTGAGAATATGGATGCCTCGAGCTCGCAGTTTGTCAATGGCTTGTTCCAAGTTTGCTTTTTTGTCTCCCATATTGCTTCCTAGAGCGATAAAGGCCCGCTGCTTACGACGGTGAATGGTCACCGAGCAGGTATCCAACGGTAAATGCACTGGAGCCCAAGGTTTTTTTAGTTCCAACTCAATCTCTTGGACAAGAGGATAGGTCTCAAAGGTACGTTCAACTAGTTTGTAGGCTACCGTTTCAATCAAATCCTCAGTGCTTTCCTGAAACCAGGTCGTCCACTGCTGACACAATTCTCCGTAATGGACAGAAGCTGTCAAATCCAATTCTGTCGCCGCCTTGGTCATATCATAGGATAAGCTTGCGGAAATAACAAACTTTTGCCCCAATTCCTTCTCACTAGGAAAAAGACCATGATAGGCAAAAATTTCCAAATCCTTAATCTGCAGTTGATCCATAACTAGTCCTTTCTAGAAAAATCCTCATGAAGCGGATTCTTTTTATAGTCCCATTAAACGATAAGCCTGGTCTCGGAGGTCCTTATCTGTTTCAAATAGACCACGAGCTACTGTCGTCAAGGTGGCAGTGCCTGGTTTTCTGACACCACGCATACTCATACACATATGTTCTGCCTCAATGACAACAAAGGCTCCTTTAGCACCCAGATAGTCCATCAAGGCATCGGCCACTTCGATATTCAACCGTTCTTGAATCTGTGGTTTTTTAGAATAAACTTCAACCGTACGGGCAAGTTTGGACAAGCCTGCTACACGTCCATCTGGAATGTAGGCAATGTGCGCTCTCCCATAAAAGGGCAAAAAGTGGTGTTCACACATGGTGTGGAAAAAAATATCCTTTTCCACTACCATATTGTCATCAATAATCTCAAAGGATTTTGACAGGTGTTCCTCAGCAGTTTGGCCAAGACCTGAAAAAATCTCTTGGTACATACGGGCTACACGAGCAGGTGTTTCCTGCAATCCCTCGCGGTTAGCGTCCTCACCAACAGCCTCAATAATCATTTTTACAGCCGTTTCAATCTTTTGTGTATCCATTCTCGTTCTTCCTCTCCATCAGATAGGCTCTTACTTGGCTCAAGAAATACAAGGAACCCGTGACAATCCTAACTGTTTGTTTCTCTTCTTTTTTATCTGTCAATTTCTGCTCTAGAAAATCCTGCCAACTTTGGTAATTGAGATTTCTAGACTTGGCTGTCTCTTTCAGCACGCTTTCATCCGTCGCCCGACTATCGTCAAAATGTGTCAAGGTAAGCTCGGTATCTCGCATTTCCCCTAGCAAATCCAGCATATCGTCCAAAGCCTTGGTTTTGATGCAGGTAAAGAGGATTTCCTTATGATAATCCGCAAAGCGTTCTTGCAAGGTTGCCAACAAGGCCTTGATAGCATGGGGATTGTGGGCCCCATCCAAAAGCAACAAGGGATCGCTAGACACGACCTCCAAACGCCCTGGCCATCTGGTCTCTTTCAAAGCTTGAGCAATCAAGTCATTACTTGCCAACTCCCGTCCATCTTCTTGACAAAAAGTATCAAGTAAAGCTATGGCCATCCCCGCATTCTCTATCTGGTGTAAGCCAAGCAGACCTGTTTGAAAGCGACCTTGTCTGACAGAACTGGTATAATCAAATATTTCACCCGTTACCACACTTTCTTGGTGACTAACTTGATAATCTTTCCCATAGGCAAGTCTAGGCGCATTTTTCCCTTCCGCAATGCGGTCGATAACAGCCAAGGCTGCTGGAGTAATGCGACCTGTCACTAATGGAATGCCTTGCTTGATAATACCAGCCTTCTGTTCTGCTATAGCCTCTATAGTATCACCAAGCAGGGCTACATGGTCTAAGCCAATGGTCGTAATTCCTGTCAGAATCGGCTGACAGACATTGGTACTATCCAGAAGGCCACCCATACCGACTTCCATGATGGCCACATCTACTTGCTCTGAGGCAAAATAATCATAAGCTATGGCTGTGATAATCTCAAACTCGGTTGTTCCTTGTAAAGCAACGCTCCTCTCCCCCTCAAGCAAAGAGCGATAAACTGCCATGAGGGCTTCTAGCCTCGCTTCTGGGATGGATTCCCCATTGATGCTAATCTGGTCTGTATAATGAATGAGATAGGGCGAGCTGAAAACACCAACTCTCAGACCTAGCTTTTCCAGCATATTTTTCAAAAAAGCAATGGTCGAACCCTTGCCATTGGTCCCTCCGATATGGATGACCTTAAGTTTGAGATGGGGATTGCCTCGTAAAGCTAGGAGTTCTACCATTCGTTCCAAGCCAAAATGCGGTTGGTCCGTCCGATAGTGGGCAATCCACTGATTGTTTTCAATTTCTTTCATCTTATTTATATTGTTTTAAATCTAGATTTTCCGCATCATCAGCCATACGAATAGCTGACGCAATTTCAACCGCCATCTTGTGACTGGCTACATCGTGCACGCGCACCACTTCCACACCCTGTCTCGCAGCGATACTGGTTACATGAGCAGAGGCGGTGTCCCGATTGCGAAAACCGACTTCCGTCTCAGGATTAACTTCAAAACCATTTTCTTCTAGGATATTGATGACAAATCGCTTACGCGAAACTCCAAGAAAGATTGGATATCCTTTCTGATGGAGTTTATCCAAGTCCCGTAAAAGAAGGAGATTTTCTTTCTTAGTCAGACCAAAGCCAATCCCTGGATCCAGCATGATCTTGCCTTTCGAAATCCCTGCTTTCTCCGCTCTTGCTAGAGCGCGGTCAAAGAACGCGGTCATCAAATCTTCTACTGGTAGCTGTTCAAAGTACGCCAAGTCTTTATTTGTAAAAGGATCCCCAAAACCAAAATGAGGAAATATGAGCGAGCTAGGGTGCTGAGGTCGCGCCATGACTGGATTAAACATGATGACTACTTGCGCACCAGCCTTAGCAACCACATCCGCCATTTTCTCATCTCCCAAGAGACCAGTGATATCGTTGACCAGATTGGCGCCAGCAGCCAAAGCAGCCTCTGCCACCTGACTTTTCCAAGTATCGATAGAAATGAGGACATCACTTTCCTTACGGATAGCTTCAATGACTGGGACAACACGCTGGATTTCTTCTTCTATCTCAACATAGCTACTTCCAGGGCGAGTCGATTCTCCACCGATATCTAGCATACTTGCTCCTTCAGCTATCAATTTACGAGCTTGCTGAAGAGCCTGGTCAACAGCAAAAAACTGCCCACCATCCGAAAAGGAATCTGGGGTTACATTGATAATTCCGCAAATGGCTGTTTTTGCCTGACTAGCTTTATTGGACATACGGTCACTCCTCAAGATTTTTCACCACATTATTTCTCTATTTTACCATAAAAAGAAAAAGATGGATACGCCAGCATTCATCTTTTCCAAGTAAGGAAATGGTCTAAAAAGGCGAGCCTACATTTCGACTAATCAAAACCAGTAAAGCCAGCAAACAAAAGGCAATACCATTGACAATCATATGAAGCAAGATCGACATCTCTAAACGTTCTGTTCTGTAGGCTGTCCAAGTTAAAACTGTCGACATTCCTCCATAGATAAGGAGAGAAGGCAGATTGGTCGGTGTGTGGAGCAAGGCAAAGACGACTGCACCTACAAGATAACCCAACTTCTCCTTCCCACGGAAGATCTTTTTAGGGATAATTCCACGACACAATATTTCCTCACAAATGGGAGCAATCAGAACCAGTAAGAAAAAACTAGAAATCAGCGAGCTATTCTGAACCAGATTATTAATAGTTGATTGATTGCTGGTCGTAGATTCATTCATCAGACGAAGCAAGGCAGATCCGAATAAGTTACTTGCGAAAATAACCAAATAACTCAAAACCAAGCGGGCCAGATCTTTTGCCTTGAAAAAAGAAAGATTGAAGGTCGCAATCTCTGTTTTTCGCGCACTAAAGATAAAAACAGTTAGAATAGCAACCGACAGCAAAGCCACCAAGAGTCCTGACTGGAGGAGTGGGAATTGTCTAGCGGATAAAAGGGCAGATAAAATTAAGGGAAGTTGAGATAACACCAGTCCTATTAAAAAAATCAACACCCATATTCCTCTATCCAGAATTTCTTGCCAGATATTTTTTTTCTTCATGATATGTCTCCTTATAATAAAAAGGGGAAGCCCCCCTTTCTATATTATACCATTTATAGCGCCATACTGATATAGTTCAGGATAAACAAGGCATCCAAAATCCAAATCATCACATGCACATCCTTGGCTTGACCTTTGACAACTTTTGTCAAGGTGTAAGTCAAGAAACCAACTGCAATCCCTTGAGTGATTGAGTAGCTGAATCCCATAAAGATAGAGGTGAAGAAGGCGGGAACTGCTTCGGCCATATCATCCCAAGGAATATTTTTCAAGTTAGAAAGCATCATGATTCCGACGATGATCAAAATTGGTGCTGTTGCAGCTGTAGGAACAATCGCTAGAAGCGGGCTAAAGAAGCTAGATAGAGCAAAACAGATTGCAACAACTAGGGCTGTCAAACCAGTACGTCCACCAGCACCGATACCCGCCGCAGACTCAACATAGGTCGTAACGTTTGAAGTACCTGCAATGGCACCTACTGAAGTTGCCACCAAGTCTGAGTAAAGAGCCTTATCCAATTTAGCTGACTCATGGTTTTCCCCACTTGTCGCAACGATACCTACTTTTTCACCAGTACCAATAAGCGTACCTATTGTATCAAAAATATCCGTTAGTGAGAAGGCAAGAATAGCCATCAAGGTTTCTGGTAAACGTGAAGTGTTTGATATCAAAGATCCTAAACCTTCTGAACCCAGAGCAGCACCAAACAAAGTTCCTAAATCATTAACCGCTGATGAAAGGTTGTTGCTAGCAAAGTCAATCCCTGACAAATTCACAACACCAACAGCAATGGCAAGCACAGTCGTTGTTAAAATAGAAAGAATAATTCCACCTTTGATGCCTTTAACAACAAAGAAGATGGTAATAGCCAGACCTGCAAGAGCCACCAATACTGCTGGAGTATTGAAGTCTACCAATCCTGGAACAGCTGCTGAGTTTGCAGTAAGTGCAGCTTGAGCCTTATCTGCTCCCTCACCTGCTACAGTATAAGTACCTGGATCGATTGAGAATTTCAAGAGACCAGCATTCTTAATCCCTACATAGGCAAGGAAAACACCAATACCAGCCGAAATAGCTGAACGAAGTGTTGTAGGAATGGATTCGATAATCATTTTACGAACATTTGTCAAGGTAATAATCAGTGAAATAATTCCACAAATGAAGACCATACCAAGAGCTTCTTTCCAAGTATAGCCCATCCCAAATACAACTGTAAATGTAAAGAAGGCGTTCAATCCCATACCTGGTGCTTGAGCGTAAGGCAAGTTAGCGTAGAAAGCCATCATCAAGGTACCGACTACAGAACCGATAATCGTTGCCAAGAACACACCTTGAACAGGCATACCCGTTTGGGAAAGCATTTGAGGGTTTACAAAGAGAATATAACTCATTGCAAAGAATGTTGTTAAACCAGCAAGCACCTCTGTACGGACATCTGTCCCGTGCTCTTTTAGTTTAAATAGTTTGTCCATTATAAATCTCCTTTTGTTTTTTACGAACAATAGGAGTATTATAACATTTATTATTCACCTTTTCAATATGTTTGTTTGATTTATTTAACAAAATGAAATTTCTATCTTTTGTTTTGAGTCTGTTTTTCTTCTTTCTTTTTGATATAATAGTAGACATCTTATCTGGAATGTACTAGGAAGGTTTATATGACTAAAAAAATTATCGCAGTTGATTTGGACGGAACCCTGCTCAACTCAGAGAGTAAGATTTCAGATTTTACTCGAAACACAATTAAACGAATTGCTGAAAAAGGCCACCATGTCATCATCACTACTGGGCGCCCTTACCGTATGGCAAAAGAATTTTATCAGGAACTAGAGCTGCACACACCTATGATCAACTTCAACGGTTCCCTTACCCATCTACCAGGGCAGACTTGGGAACACGAAAAGTGCTTGACCTTGGACAAAAAATACCTCTTAGACATGGTCAAACGCAAAGAGGATATCCAAGCCGACTTTATTGCAGGAGAATACCGCAAGAAATTTTATATCACGGCTCCTAATGAAGAAATTGCCAATCCCAAACTATTTGGTGTAGAAAATTTCCAACCAGAAAATCAATTCAAATCTGAATTGGTGACCAAGGACCCTAACTGTATCCTCTTGCAAACAAGAGTCGATGATAAATACGCGCTAGCAGATGAGATGAATCGTTTTTACCAACACCAACTAGCAATCAATACCTGGGGAGGCCCTCTTAACATTCTCGAATGTACACCAAAAGGGGTCAACAAAGCCTTTGCTTTAGAATACTTGCTCAATGTTATGAACCGTGACAAAAAAGACCTGATTGCCTTTGGAGATGAACACAATGACACCGAAATGCTAGCTTTTGCAGGCAAGGGATATGCCATGAAAAATGCCAACCCCGATTTGCTACCATATGCTGATGAGCAACTCTCTCTGACAAATGATGAAGATGGTGTTGCCCATACCCTACAAGATTTATTCCTATAACGCTCAAAAAGTTAGCTTGTGCTAGCTTTTTTGATTTTCACAATTTTTCAATTAATCGTCCTGTTTTCATTTTTTTATATTAAATTACTCTCTTATTTTTTCATACATTTCCACAAAATGTTTATATATTAACATTTTGTAAACGAGTTTTCATTGAAAATTAACACATATTTATAAGAAATGGTTGCTTTTTGTTTGAAAACGGTTTATACTTAAAGTTAGGCTTAAAGTTTTCTTAAACACACAGTCAAACATTTTAAAGGAGGAATGACAATAATGAGTATCGGAATCATTATTGCGAGCCACGGCGAATTTGCTGCGGGTATTCATCAGTCCGGATCTATGATCTTTGGTGAACAAGAAAAGGTTCAAGTTGTAACCTTTATGCCAAACGAAGGTCCAGATGATCTATACGCTAAGATCAATAACGCTGTTGCTGCATTTGACGCAGAAGATGAGGTTCTAGTATTGGCTGACCTTTGGAGTGGATCTCCATTCAACCAAGCTAGCCGCGTGATGGGAGAAAATCCTGAGCGTAAGTTTGCCATCATCACTGGACTTAACTTGCCGATGTTGATCCAAGCCTACACTGAGCGCCTTATGGATGCTAATGCGGGTGTGGAAAAAGTTGCTGCGAATATCATTAAGGAAGCCAAAGATGGCATCAAGGCTCTTCCAGAAGAGCTTAACCCAGTTGAGGAAGTTGCCACTGCTGCAGCTGCTCCTGCTGCCCAAGCTGCTATTCCAGAAGGAACTGTTATCGGTGACGGTAAACTGAAAATCAATCTTGCCCGTCTTGACACTCGTCTCCTTCACGGTCAGGTTGCGACTGCTTGGACTCCAGATTCAAAAGCAAACCGTATCATCGTTGCTTCAGATAACGTTGCAAACGACGAATTGCGTAAAGAATTGATCAAACAAGCAGCTCCTAACGGAGTAAAAGCCAACGTTGTCCCAATTCAAAAATTGATCGACGTTGCAAAAGACCCACGTTTCGGTGACACTCATGCCCTTATCTTGTTTGAAACTCCGCAAGATGCACTTCGTGCTATCGAAGGTGGCGTGCCAATCAAGACTCTTAACGTTGGTTCTATGGCTCACTCAACAGGTAAAACAATGATTAACAACGTTTTGTCTATGGACAAAGAAGACGTTGCAACCTTTGAAAAAATGCGTGACCTCGGTGTTGAATTTGACGTACGTAAAGTACCAAATGACACGAAAAAAGATTTGTTTGACTTGATTAACAAAGCAAACGTTCAATAATTTTAATCTGTTTCTATCATTTTTGAAAACAGGATTAAATACTTTATTAAAACTAAATAGAAAAGGAATAAAACCATGTCAGATATTTCAATCATTTCTGCTATCTTGGTTGTAGTTGTTGCCTTCCTTGCAGGTCTTGAAGGTATCCTCGACCAATTCCAATTCCATCAACCAATCGTCGCATGTACCCTTATCGGACTTGCAACTGGTAACCTCGAAGCAGGTGTTATGCTTGGTGGATCTCTTCAAATGATCGCCCTTGGTTGGGCTAACATCGGAGCTGCCGTAGCTCCTGACGCTGCTCTTGCATCTGTTGCTGCAGCAATCATCTTGATTAAAGGTGGTAACTTTACTACTGAAGGTATCGCCGTTGCAACTGCAACAGCTATCCCTCTTGCCGTAGCTGGACTATTCTTGACAATGATTGTTCGAACAATCTCAGTTGCCTTAGTTCACTCTGCTGACGCTGCTGCTAAAGATGGAAACATTGCGGCTGTTGAACGCGCTCACTACTTTGCTCTTATTCTTCAGGGTCTTCGTATCGCGATCCCTGCAGCCTTCCTTATCGCTATCCCAGCTTCTGCTGTTAAAGACGCTCTTGGCCTAATGCCAGAATGGTTGAATGGTGGTATGGCTGTCGGTGGTGCTATGGTCGTTGCCGTTGGTTACGCTATGGTTATCAACATGATGGCAACTCGTGAAGTATGGCCATTCTTCGCTATCGGTTTTGCTCTTGCAGCGATTTCTCAATTGACTTTGATTGCCCTTGGTGTCATCGGTGTTGCCCTTGCCTTCATCTACCTTAACCTTTCAAAACAAGGTGGAAACGGTGGCGGCGGAGCTGCAACTTCTAACGACCCAATCGGTGATATCCTAGAAGACTACTAGAAAGGGGAACAATCATGGCTGAAAAAATTCAATTATCAAAATCAGATCGTCAAAAAGTTTGGTGGCGTTCACAATTCCTTCAAGGTTCTTGGAACTACGAACGTATGCAAAACTTGGGTTGGGCTTACTCTTTGATCCCAGCTATCAAAAAATTGTACACTAAAAAAGAAGACCAAGCGGCTGCTCTTGAGCGTCACCTTGAGTTCTTTAACACTCATCCATACGTAGCTGCTCCAATCATGGGGGTTACTCTTGCTCTTGAAGAAGAACGCGCTAACGGTGTTGAAATCGACGACGCGGCTATCCAAGGGGTTAAAATCGGTATGATGGGACCTCTTGCTGGTATCGGTGACCCAGTATTCTGGTTTACAGTTCGTCCTATCCTTGGAGCTCTTGGTGCATCACTTGCTGCATCTGGTAACATTGTTGGTCCCCTTCTCTTCTTCTTCGGATGGAATGCTATCCGTATGGCCTTCCTATGGTATACACAAGAGTTCGGTTACAAAGCTGGATCTGAAATCACTAAAGACATGTCTGGTGGTATCTTGAAAGACATCACTAAAGGAGCTTCTATCCTCGGTATGTTCATCCTTGCCGTTCTTGTACAACGTTGGGTGTCTATCAACTTTACTGTTAACCTTCCAGGTAAACAATTGGCTGAAGGTGCCTACATCAACTTCCCAGAAGGACCTGTATCAGGTGCTGAGTTGAAAGGTATCCTTGGTCAAGCACTTGGTGGATTGAGCCTAGATAAGATTCAACCACAAACCCTTCAAGGTCAGTTGAACTCATTGATTCCAGGATTGATGGGACTTCTCCTTACTTTCCTTTGCATGTGGTTGCTTAAGAAAAAAGTATCACCAATCACAATCATCCTTGCTCTCTTTGCAGTAGGTATCGCAGCTCGTTTCTTCGGTATCATGTAATCCAAAAGTCATCGAGAATATAGATAAAAAGAATCAGGATTAAACCCTGATTCTTTTTGTGTATCAACTTTTTCTCCTAGTAAGATAATGCAAGCCCCCAATCACCACTGCTAGAACGGCTACATAGACAACTTGAGGGGTTTCTAAAGGCACAAAAGTTCCTTGCAGGATAAATGTATTGGCAAGTACGCCAACAAGGGCTCCAAGGCTCAAAAGTATGAGCAAGACTAGTTTGTATCGATTAAAAGGCAAGCTGACCTTGGCAACCAGACATAGACCATTGATCAAAGCAAGGAGGAAGCAAATAAATTTGACCTGACCTGGGACAGTGATAAAGAAGTTAGTCAGGAGAACACTAGCAACCAGAATGCCACCACCAATCGCAGCATTGGTCAAAATATCTCGCATAAAATGTGTGCTGACCTTTTCTTTATTGGACTCAAAAGTTAGGAAGAAGGATGGAATTCCAATCGTAATAGCTGAAATGATTGTAAACTGAATGGGGATAAAGGCAAATTCCAAACCAAATATTACACTCAAAATCGCAAACACGATGGAGAAGAAGGTCTTTGTTAGAAAAAGAGAGGCTACCTTTTGGATGTTATTGATGACACGGCGCCCTTCCATCAAAATGTCATAAAATACCGCAAAGTCATCTGTCAGGAAAACAATATTGGATACACTTTTGGCTGCGCTCGTAGCACCATTCATAGCAAAGCTGATGTCTGCTTTCTTGAGAGCCAGAACATCATTGACTCCATCACCACTCATAGCAACTGTTTTACCAGCATTTTGCAAAACGGTCACCATCTTTTCTTTCTGCTCAGGTGTCACGCGCCCAAAGATATCGTGTTCCAAGACCACTCTTTCAAAGTCCTCATCACTCACCTTGGTCATATCAATCGCACGGGCTGATTCTTTAAATCCTGCCTTACGAGCCACCCCATATACAGCCACATGATTATCACCACTGATAATCTTCACTTCAACACCTTGAGATTCGAAATAGTCAAAGGTGTCCTTGGTATTGTCCTTGATCTCATCTGACAGAACGACGTGGCCTAGTAGTTCCATATTGGCTGGAGTCGTGATTTGGTTCTTACTATGAGCAAGTGTCAAGATTCGAAACCCTTGCTGTTTTAGATGTTCATAGTAAGGATCCATCTCTTGGGTAAAGCCGAGAAACTCATAAGCCCCGAAGAAATAGGTCCCACCGTCTTTTACTTGGACAAAGGAATACTTGTTTTTACTTGAAAAGGCACCGACTTCTTGGATTTCCCACTTTTTCTCACAGGTTAAGTAAGTCTTCAGAGCTCGTGAAGTTGCATTCTCATCCTCAAAATAAGCTAGATAAGAAGATAGTTTCTCTGCTAGCTTATCATCCATTTCTTGGACCTTCATATTACCAGTCGTGATGGTTCCTGTCTTATCAAAACAAAGAACATCTACACGCGCCAAGGTCTCTACACAGTATAGCTCCTGCACCAGAACCTTCTTTTTAGCTAGCTTCATGGTCGCTACCGCCAGAGACACACTGACTAGAAGAATCAATCCCTCTGGAATCATGCCGACCAAGGCACCTGAACTTCCCAAGACAATCTCAACATAAGTCCGCCCTAGACTAAAACCTCTGACATAGAGCAGAATGGCAACTGGCACCAGCAAGATAGAGACGATTTTTAAAATCTTATCCATGTAATCGCGCAGTTGAGAAGGGTATTTTTTGAATTCCTTGCTGAATTTTGCGAGTTTGTTGATATAACTATCGGGCCCCACAGCCGTCGCCGTGACCAGACACGTGCCGCTGACGACATTGCTTCCGCTCATCAGCTTATCACCAACCGTTTTAAAGACCGAATCACTCTCACCAGTCAGCAAGGACTCATCCACTTCAATATTCCCTTCAAGCACTTCTGCATCGACAGGCACCTGATCACCCAGATTGAGATGCAGATACTCCCCTAGAACGATGTCCTCCGGATCAATCTCAATCGTTTGACCATCTCGATTGACTTTGTACTTACTTTTACCAAGCAAACTTAGTTTTTCTAAAGCATTTTTTGAACGCACTTCTTGGAAAATCCCAATGGCTGTATTGATAGCAATCACACCTAAAAAGAGCATATTTTCAAATCGCAAGGTTGTGGCTACCAGAACTGCCAGAGCCAAGTTCATGGCATTAAAAAAGGTAAAAATATTTGAAACGACAATTTCCTTGGTTGTTTTATAAGGTTTAATGTCACTGATGTTTCGTTGACGAACCTTGATGTCTTGGCTACTTAAATACTTCATTTCTACTCCGATATCCTTTTGTACTACTATAATAACACATATCCTTTCCTCTGTCACTTAAAGACTCAAACTAAGAAGAACTCCCTTGGCAAGCATCATCTATCGCCACTTCAAGAAGAACTTAAAAAGAAGCTAGGATTCCCCTAACCTCTTTTCTATAGCTTTATTCTGCCAAGGCACCCATTGGATCCCATGGTGCTAACACGATTGGTTCTGCTTCATAGGCAGCTTGTTCTTCTGCTATCAGCAATTCCTTACGGACAACGATTTGGTAAGTGTATTCATCCATCCAAGCGTCTGAGGCAACAAAGTACCCATCTGTACCGACCTTGTCTCCCCATGAGTTTTCAACCTTCCACTTGGTTGACTTGCCATTTTCATCCAAATCAACACCCGTCAAGACCATAGCGTGGGTCATCAAGCTTTCGCTATAGTCCAAACGTCCAGCCTTGTCTTGAGTGAGTTGAATATCCATGCTTGATTCAAAGTCATAAACATCAGTCGCAAGGATTCCAGCTTTACGGTTGCTGAGTTGACCGACATCAGAACCAAACCAAACAGTTTCTCCTGTCTGCATTTGAGCAATCGCCAATTCTTTCAAGCGCTCCATTGGAACGTTGATGTAGCGAACTGCACGGCTACCAACCACATTTCCTAACATCTCAACTGTGTAAGATTTGCCGTAAGGCTTGTCAGCAGTTGGAGCATTGATAACAGAAACGTAGTCTTCTAGAGGAAGATTGACATATTTCTTGTAAAACTCTTGTGGCGTGATACCCTTTTCGCTTTGGTAGTTATCATCCTTATCGCGATAAGCAAAGTCAAATTTACGCGGTGGAAGACCTAGTGACATAGCAAGGAAGTTAAAGATTTCTTGCAAGAGGTCTTCTTTCTTAGCTTGAACAGTCGCTTGGTCCGCACCAGAAGCGAGCAAGTCACGCAAGATTTGGGCATCTTGGCGAAGCAATTTGTTAAGAATTGCATTGAGCTCACGGCTATTACTAGATGAAACAGACTCAGGATAAACAGACTTAGGAACAACACCGTATTTCTCAAAGAGGGCAACGACCATATCCCATTGACCACCGTCTTGTTGAGGGGTTTGGAGTAGGAAGCTAACCTTGCGGCTCGTCAATTCTTGGTCTGCAGTTGCAATTACTTGCTCCAAGAACCAGTTAGATTTTTCATACTTGTCCCAGAAGAATGTGTGGGCTTGTGACAACTCAAAGTTTTCTAGTTTATATTGAGAGATGAGTTTGTGGCGGAAGGTATTAAGAGCTGCAAACATCCAGCAACGACCAGACGCTTTCTGATTAGTAACCTTGTCCTTGGTCAAATCCAATGAGAAAACAGGTGTATTGTCTACATGGCTTTGGCGACGTTCTAGGGCTGCAAAAATTCCATTGTGGCTGGCAGCATTTTCGATCGCTTGGTATTTGACATTTGCTTCATAGTTGGCAAATAGTTTATCTGTAAATGATTCTTGAATCGCGTTCATAGATTCCTCCTTTTATTCTACTGTCTATTATAACTCTTTTCACAAAGGAAGCAACTGAAAAACGAAAAAGGTAAGGACATTCTCCTCACCTTTTCTAGCATAAATTAAATTAAGCAATACTCGCAAGGAGATTCTCTAACTCCTCCTTGGTCAAGCGACGCCATTCTCCTCTTTCTAAGTTCTCATCCAAGGCTAAAGTTCCCATCGTCAAACGTTGCAGGTCCACCACTTCCTTGCCACAGTAGGCAACCATGCGTTTGATCTGGTGGAATTTACCTTCAGCAATGGTCACGCGAACCAAACTTTGATTCTTTTCTGGATCTATCGACACAAGCTCCAGCTTAGCTGGCTGGCAGGTAAAGTCCTTAAGCGGAATGCCCTTGGCAAATGTCTCTACGTCTTCTTGGGTCATAATTCCCTTGACTTGTGCCTGATAAGTCTTATCCACATGACGTTTAGGCGAAAGCAAAGCATGGGCAAGCTGGCCGTCATTGGTCAAGAGCAGAAGGCCATGCGTATCGATATCCAAGCGCCCTACTGGGAAAACTTCCTTGGTCCGAGCAATATCATCCAGCAAGTCTAGAACCGTTCTATGTTTGGAATCCTCAGTCGCTGAAATAACGCCTTGGGGCTTGTTCATCATGTAATAGACAAACTCCTCATACTCCAACACTTGGCCATCAAAGCGAATCTCGTCTCTTTCTTCGTTAATCTGCAATTTAGCTGATTTTTCTTTTTTACCATTTACCGTCACGCGCCCAGCCTTCAAAAGGTTTTTGACCTCCGTCCGGCTCCCCACAGCGCAGGCAACTAAAAATTTATCTAGTCTCATAGAACTATTATATCATACTTAAAAGGAGGCTGATACAATGACCAACCTCCTTTTCGTTTCATACTCTTCAAAAATCAAATTCAAACCGCGTCAACGTCGCCTTGCCGTACTCAAGTACAGCCTGCGGCTAGTTTCCTAGTTTGCTCTTTGATTTTCATTGAGTATCAGATTTAAGAAATTAACTTCCTCGTCTCCAGAAAATAGCTAAGACAAGCATAGCTCCTAAAATAGCAGGAATAACAGCTGTTCCCGCTAGAATTGGTCCCCAAGTCCCAAAGAGCAGGTGGCCCAGAAAGGCTCCAATCCAGCCGAGAAACATTTTTCCAAAGCATCCCATGCTCTCTCCCCGATTGGTCAAAGCACCTGCCAAGAGTCCCACTAGGAGACCAACAAACATACTTCCAATCATAGCTTCTCCTTAATTTGCCCAGTCTCCATTACGGAAGAGAGGTACGCGCGTTCCATCCTCACGGATACCGTCAATATCCATTTGATTCGAACCAATCATAAAGTCCACATGAACATCTGAACGGTTCAGGCCTGCAGCTTCAAGTTCTTCTTCGCTCATCTCTGCTCCACCAACAACGCTGGTCGCATAGGCAGCACCGATAGCCAAGTGATTTGAAGCATTTTCATCAAAAAGGGTGTTGAAGAAGGTAATGCCTGACTGTGAAATTGGACTTGGATCTGGTACCAAGGCACATTCACCCAAGGCACGCGCACCAGCATTTTCAAAGACAAGGTCTTTCATGACCTGATCACCCTTTTCAGCAGTAATGTCAACGATTTGTCCATCCTTAAAGGTCACCTTAATACCTTCGATGATATTGCCATTGTAGCTAAGTGGTTTTGTAGAGGTTACATAGCCATCTGCACGACGGAAGTCAGGAGCCGTAAAGACTTCTTCTGTCGGCATATTTGGCAAGAATCCTTCTCCCTGTGCATTGATAGCGCCAGCTGATTCCCAAACGTGATTCTTAGGCAAGCCAAGTGTCAAATCTGTCCCTGGCGCTGTGTAGTGAAGGGCTGAAAATTGTTCTTTATTAAGCATTTCCGCCTTACTCTTAAGAATGGCTGCATGTTCTTCCCAAGCCTTAACTGGATCTTCTTCATAGACACGACAAGTTTTGAAGATTTGGTCCCAAAGGAGATCGACTGCTTCTTCATCGCTCGCAGCATTTGGAAAGACCTTCTTAGCCCACTCAAGCCCTGCTGCAGCTGCTACAGTCCAGCTAACCTTGTTGGATTGAGTTGCGATGCGCATCGGCTTCATAGCGAGTCCCATCGCTTTTGCAGAAGCTGAAAGCTTGTCCGCATCCACTCCGTTCAAGGCACCTGGATCAGATGAACGGACACCGAGACGGCTAGCCTTGTTTTCCAAGAGATAGTTCATCTCAGCAATCTTGTATTCTGGCACATTGTCCAAACGCTCCATCGGCGCGTGGAGGAATTTCTCACGGTTGATCACATCATCTGTCCACTGAACGATGACCTCATGCGCACCCAAGGCATAGGCTTCTTTCACGATCAAATGCGCCAACTCACGTTGCTCCACATCGATAGAAAGAGCCAAGGTGTGACCAGGTTGCACGTTGATTCCATTCGCAACCAATAATTTCGCATATTTTTCTAGATTTTCTTTAAAATTTGGTAAAACCATTTTATTCTTCCTTTTCTATTCTTCTTTCAAAGCAGTAAACAATCCTGCTAAAGCAATGGCACCAGACAAGAGTGCTGTCGATAGAATAATTGTTTCATCTGCAAGCTCTAGCTGATAGTCAAAAACCTTTTCAGCAGGTTTATCTTCCGCAAAAATCCTAAGTTTCATGAAATGTCCTCCGTTACTAGTATATCACATATGATGTAAATTTAAAAACAAGCCTAATAAAGCTTTTTTTAATTAACTATCCAAGAATTGAAAACGCAATATACAGCTATATTGACACTCTTCTTTTAGTTATATTGACATAAAAAAGATGAGGTGATATTCTATAGATATACACTAAAAAATACATAGGAGCAAAAAATGATGGACGAAATCTTTAACAATGAAATTGCAAGACAATTTACTAGTGCTATTCTGGATAAATACTTTTCACCTATTATTTCCAAAACAACTGACAAATTTAAAACGCTCTACAATGAGGTAAAAATTGATCTAGAAATTCCATTCCAATCTTATTTGACAAATTCTTATGAAAAATATAGTAAAATCAAAACGATTATCTACGGAATCGAACCCAAAAGACTGTATGATTTTTTTGAAGTTCCTTTTTTAGAAAAAGGTTCAGACATCATCAAGCCCACTGAAACAAAAGTACTAACTGATATCTCAAAATTTTTAATCATTGAAGGTTCTGGTGGAATTGGTAAATCTACTCTCATGAAACACCTTTTTCTAAGCGAATTAGAATTAAAAGACTATANTCCTATTTTTATTGAATTAAAAGATTTCAATGATGAAGAGCATTTAGACCTTGAAAAATTACTGTTAAAAAAACTAAATCAATTTCACAATACATTTCAAGAAGAATATTTAGATTATGCACTTCAATCTGGATGCTTTCTATTCCTATTGGATGGCTATGATGAATTGTATAGCGAAAACCAAAAAGAATTTTTCAAGAAGTTAAATGATTTTTGTGACAAATATCCTGAAAACCATTATATCCTTTCTTCCAGACCTTATAGCGAATCCGAATTCATTGAGTTTCAACGTTTCACAGTTTTAAAAGCTGTTCCTTTTACTAAGGAACAAGCTATAAGTCTTATTACAAAAATTGAATATCCCGATGAGGAACTCAAAAATAAATTTATTTGCGATCTAGAGAGTGGTTTATATGATAGACATGAATCCTTTGCTTCAAACCCTCTGTTACTAAATATTATGCTCTCCACTTACAATGACTATGCAGAAATTCCACAAAAATTACATCTATTCTACTATCAAGCCTTTGATACCATGCTCTCGAAGCACGATGCTACGAAAAGTTATCGACGAAAAATGCTATCAGATTTAAGTTCAGATACTTTTAAAGAATATTTTGCAATCTTCTGTTTTCTAACATACCAAAAAGCAAAAACAGAGTTTACTTTCCCAGAGATTAAAGACATTTTTAAAAAATTTCCTTCTCGAATTCAAAGCGTTCTCAATTTAGACAATTTTATCCACGATTTAGAAAACTGCCTATGTGTACTATACAAAGAAGGAAACAGATATAAGTTCTCCCATCGTTCCTTCCAAGAATATTTTGTTGCTTATTTTCTAAATATACAAACAGACTGTAAGATGCGAGACTACAGTTTTCACCTAATAGAATCAGGAAAGTTTCGAACTAGTGCAGATTCAGTATTCCCTATGTTAGAGGACATGAGTACCCTACGCTTTAATAATAATATTTTAATTCCTTTATTAGGTAAATTTGAAGAATCTAAATCTGATGAAGAAGACTTATTTGAATATTACATTCTCAATTTTCCAGTAAAAATTATTGTTAGTTCTGCTTCTAGAAACACATCTTTTAGTTTAGGATTCGTACACCCCAAAGATAACCTCGAGAATTTTATTAATTATTTTTTTGACAATAGTATTTACTATACATCATACTATACTACAATAGATAATAATCCCCTAATATCATTTTGCAAAGATAACGATTTAAATGGAAAAACTATCGAGCCAGAAGACCTCATTGAAAATAAAGAATTATTGGACTTATTTAAAAAATCTTGGGTAGGCCAAAAAATACTTTCTCTCACTCATTACAAGCAAAAACTGATAGAGTCTTTAATAGAAGATGAGATAACCTTAGAAGATTAATAATCTATAACCATTGTATATTTATGCTTACATTTAAAAAATAACAGGATTATCTGATGTCCTGTTATTTTTTTATTATCAAACATCTCTATAAAATTGAGGCTAATCTGCCTTCTTTAAAACAACTCATCAAACAAACTGAGCTGGTTATCCTCTGGCATATTGCCGAGAATCCCCATTTCATCCATCTTTTCAACCAAAGTTGAGGAAAGTCCACCACGCTTGCGGAGTTCGGTTTTAGAGAGGAATTCTCCCTCTTCACGCGCACGCACCAACTGCTTGGCAACGTTCTCTCCCAGACCATCCATTGCTACAAATGGCGGAATGAGGGTATCCCCATCAATGAGGAACTCTGTCGCCTGACTACGGTAGAGATCGAGTTTTCCAAACTTGAAACCACGTTCCCACATTTCATTGACAATCTCAAGAGTTGTATAGAGGTCAATCTCCACATTAGAGGCTTCATTGTTCTTGCGTTTTTCAGCGATTTCTGCCATTCTGCGCTTGATGGCATCCAAGCCCGCACCCATAGTCTTGATATCAAAAGCCTTGGCGCGGATAGAGAAGTAAGCACAGTAATAATAAATGGGATGGTGAACCTTGAAGTAGGCTACACGCAAGGCCATCATAACGTAGGCTGCCGCATGGGCTTTTGGGAACATATACTTGATTTTTCCACAGGATTCGATATACCACTCTGGCACCTTATTGGCCTTCATGGCTTCGATATAGCCATTTCTCTCCTCTTCGGAAATCTTCAACCACAAGCCCTTACGCACCCGTTCCATGATGGTAAAGGCCATCTTAGGTTCAAGACCCGCATGCATGAGGTAAACCATGATGTCGTCCCGACAACCGATAACGGTTGATAGGTCTGCAATTCCTTGCTTAATCAAATCTTGGGCATTTCCCAACCACACATCGGTACCGTGGGATAATCCAGACAACTGAAGCAATTCCGCAAAAGTCGTCGGATGCGTCTCATCTACCATCCCACGTACAAAGTTGGTTCCAAACTCTGGAATCCCTAACATCCCTGTCGGTGTTCCGATTTGCTCAGGAGTCACCCCTAACACATCCGTCCCAGAAAAGAGGGCCATCACGCCTTCATCATCCATAGGAATTTCATTAGGGTCAATCCCAGACAAGTCCTGCAATTTCCGAATCATGGTCGGATCATCATGTCCTAGTACATCAAGTTTGAGGACGTTCTCATCGATATCGTGGAAGTTAAAGTGAGTGGTCTGCCATTCAGCCGTCACGTCATCTGCTGGATACTGGACAGGCGTAAAATCATAGACATCCATGTAGTTAGGAATAACAACGATTCCCCCTGGGTGTTGTCCTGTAGTCCGCTTGACACCAGCCGCACCTTGAGCGAGGCGTTCCACCTCTGCATCACGATAGAACTTGCCATAATCTCTCTCATAGCCCTTTACAAATCCATAAGCAGTCTTAGCAGCCACCGTACCAACCGTTCCCGCACGGAAGGCATATTCCTCACCAAAGATATCACGTACATCCAAGTGGGCGCTAGGCTGATCTTCTCCCGAGAAGTTCAAGTCAATATCGGGAACCTTGTCTCCATCAAAACCAAGGAAGGTCTCGAACGGAATATCCTGCCCATTTTTGCTGAGTTTGTGACCACACTTTGGACAGTCCTTGTTGGGCATATCAAATCCTGAACCATAAGAACCATCTGTGATAAATTCACTATACTGACACTGACTACAAACATAATGAGGAGAGAGAGGATTAACCTCCGTAATCCCAATCATAGTCGCAACGAAACTGGAACCGACAGATCCACGAGAACCAACCAAGTAACCCCGTTCATTGGAACGTTGCACCAGCATCTGGGAAGCCAGGTAAATAACGGCAAATCCATTCCCCAGAATAGAAGTTAATTCTTTTTCAATCCGCAAATCAACGATATCTGGCAGCGGATTTCCATAAATTTCAAAAGCTTTCTTGTAGGTCAGCTCAGCGACCGTTTCTTCCGCCTTGTCAATGAAAGGCGTATACAAGTCACCCTTAACAACCTCAACAGGTTCAAAGATATCTGCCAAGGCATTGGTGTTTTCAATAACCAGTTTACGAGCCAGTCCCTCTCCCAAGAATGCAAATTCATCCAACATTTCATTGGTCGTTCTAAAATGAGCCTTCGGTAGCGGTGCTGGTTGGGCATGTTCACCATGACCGATGGTTCTGTTAATCATAGCCCCCTGCCCCAAACTACGGACGATAATTTCACGGTAAATCTCTTCTTCTGGTTCGATATAATGGACATTTCCTGTAGCCAGAACAGGCTTGTCAAGACGGTCCCCAACCTCTATCAAACTCTTGATAATAGTCTGGAGCTCCTCCATATCCTTAACCTGCTCCTTGGCAATCAAGGGAGCATAGATGGCTGGTGGCATGACCTCGATAAAGTCATAATACTTGGCCACCTCGACCGCCGCATCCACACCTTGGGAAACGACAGCATCAAAAACTTCACCCTCAGAGCAAGCTGACCCTAAAATCAATCCTTCTCGATGGGCATCTAGAACTGTTCTCGGTATCCGTGGTACTCCTTCAAAGTACTTGGTATTGGACAAAGAAACCAGTTTAAAGATATTTTTTAGACCTACCTGATTCTTGACATAAATAGTCGCATGCTTGATCCGAGCTTTTTTATAAGAATCTGGACTAATCAAATCAATGTTTAGTCTAGCTAGATCGGTCACACCATGTTTTTCTGCCACCTCTTTGATAAAGATGAAAAGCAAACGACCAGTCGCTTCCGCATCGTAGTTGGCCATGTGGTGGTGTTCAAGTGCTACACCAAAACGCTTAGTCAAAGGTCCCAAACCATGACGTTTATACTCAGGATAAAGGTTTCTAGCAAACTCGAGCGTATCGATGACTGGCTGGCTAATCTTAGGCAGACCATGACGCTCATAGTTTGCATTCATAAAGCCAACGTCAAAGGTGGCATTGTGGGCAACTAAAACTGTATCCTTACAAAATTCTTGGAATTCTTGTAAAACTTGTTCCAGTGGTTTGGCATTTTTGACATGATCATCTGTAATACCAGTCAACTCTGTAGTAAAGGCTGATAATGGATGCCCGGGATTGATAAATTCATCAAATTCGGCAATAACATTCCCCTTGTACATCTTAGAGGCCGCAACCTGAATCAAATCATTATAGATAGCTGAAAGTCCCGTCGTCTCCACGTCAAAGACCACATAGGTTGCTTCTGACAAGCCCATCTCCACTTCGTTGTAAACGATAGGGACACGGTCCTCCACGATATTGGCTTCCATTCCATAAATCAGCTGGATTCCAGCTTTCTTAGCTGCCTTGTAGCCATGTGGGAAGGATTGAACATTTCCATGGTCGGTGATGGCAACCGCCTTGTGCCCCCACTTAGCAGCTGTCGCAACGATCTCCTCTACCTCTGGTAGAGCATCCATGGTCGACATGTTAGTATGAGCATGAAACTCAACCCGACGCTCACCTTCTGGCATCAAATCCTTCCGCTCATAGTGAACAACTTCCTGCACATCCTGGACGTTCATGGTCAAATCACGTGTGAAGTTATTCATCTCCACATTCCCACGAACTCGGAGCCAAGAATTCTTCTTAATGATGTCAAACTTCTGAGCCTCTTCTTCATTCTTAACCCATTTTTGCATTGAAAAACTTGAAGTGTAGTCTGTCATTTTAAAGTTGATCAAAACGCGACCAGTTCTGGTCACCTTATGCTCCACATCAAAAACGACCCCTTCAAAGACCAGGCGATTTTCCTCAGTCGTCACGTCGATCATCTGGGTAACTTCAGCCTTATCTAGTTTAGGCTTGGCCGCAGCCTTTTTAGCCTGAAAATCAAAGGCTGGCTTCTCTTCTACTGGAGGAGGAGCCATTTGTTCCAGTTGCTCCATAGCCCGGAGCGCTTCCTCATTGGCAGCTTGAACAATCTGTTCATTCTCCGTATGGAAGGCTTCCTCCTGCTCTTGTGTAAGAGCATCATTCTTTTCTATTTGGCATACAAAAGCTGGAAAACCAAATTTTTCAAGTTGCTTTGCCAAATTAGGAAGATGATTCTTCTTAAAGTGCTCCTTATCAATCGCCTCTGAACCTTCAATAAAGAGTTGATTTCCCTCCGCACGAACTTGCAAATTCTGATAAAGAGATTTAAACCCCTGACTAGCACATGGACCTTCAGAAAAAGCCTCCCTATAGTAGGCCTGCAAGAGTTCATTTGAAAATTCCTGAGAGAGAGCCTTGATTTCGAAAACAGCTTTATTCCCTGTCTTAGAAAATTCCTCACTCAACCCTTTCTTTAACTCTAGAAAGATTTCGATAGGTAAAATATTAGAAAATACAAAATGAAATTCCCATACCTTACTAATTTTATGAACCACGACACGCTCAATGCTTGCATCAACAAGAGCAGGATCCTGTCTCAGCTGATCAGAGATTCCTAGTTGATTCATTAAAATTTCAAACTTACTTGACATTCAATTTCCTCACATTATTCTCTTACTATTTTACCATAATTAAAGAAAATATATAGCCAGTACCATCTCCCTTACGATTTAGATGGAAAGATTTTATCATACTTGTAGTGGATAAAACTGTACTGATTAGTCGTCACATATTAAAAGATGAGATGAACATCATCTCACCCTTTTTATTCTTAAAATCCATTATGGTCGCTGAGTTCTTTGAACCAGTGGCCTGATTTCTTCAGGCGGCGCTCTTGCGTTTCCAAGTCAAGCTCAACCAAACCATAGCGGTTTTTATAGCTATTGAGCCATGACCAGCAATCGATAAAGGTCCAAACCAAGTAACCCTTACAGTTGGCACCGTCTTCAATGGCACGGTGGAGTTCACGCAGGTGCCCTTTGACAAAGTCGATACGATAGTCGTCCTGAATCATGCCATTCTCACGGAACTTGTCTTCACCTTCAACACCCATGCCATTCTCTGTCAACATCCACTCGATATTGCCATAGTTTTCCTTGATATTTTGAGCGATATCATAAATCCCTTGCTCGTAGATTTCCCAACCGCGGTGAGGATTGATTTTACGTCCAGGCATAACATAAGGCTCGTAAAAATGCTCTGGCAAGAGCGGGCTATCAGGATGTTTAGCAAAACGCGGTGCCATGACACGCAAAGGCTGGTAGTAATTGACTCCTAGGAAATCAACTGTATTCTCGCGAATAAGTTCTAACTCTTCAACAGTGTACTCTGGCAACAAGTCATGCTCAGACAAGATTTCTACCAACTCCTGTGGATAAGCTCCCAAAACAGACGGGTCTAAGAAAGATTGAGCTTGGAAGAGATCCGCAATGCGAGCAGCCTTGACATCTGCGGGGTGCTGGCTACGTGGATAAGCTGGTGTCAAGTTAAGAACAATCCCAATCTTGGAATCAGGCAAAACTTCATGACAGGCCTTAACCGCAAGACTACTAGCCAGTTGCGTATGATAGGCAACCTTAACCGCTGCTTTGGCATCCACCTTGTGAGGATAGTGGGCATCATAGAAATAACCAAACTCCACAGGAACGATAGGCTCGTTAAAGGTAATCCATTGGTCCACCAAGTCACCGTATGTCTCAAAACAAAAACGAGCATAGTCTTCATAAGCTGAGACAGTTGCCTTATTTTCCCAGCCATCGCCGTCTTCTTGGAGGGCAAATGGCAGGTCGAAGTGATAGAGATTGACTAAGAGACGAATCCCCTTGGCCTTAATAGCCTCAAAAACCTGACGGTAGAAAGCCACCCCTTGCGGATTGACCTCTCCACGACCTTGCGGGAAAATACGAGACCACTGAATAGAAGTTCGGAAGGCTGTATGCCCAGTCTCTACCAAAAGCTCAATATCCTTTTCCCAGTTTTCATAGAAAGTCGATGTTTTGTCAGGTCCAATCCCATTGTAGTAGCGATTGGGTTCCACCTGATACCAATAATCCCAGAGATTATCTCCTTTACCATCACCTGGCACTCGTCCTTCTGTCTGTGGTCCAGAAGTGGAGGAACCCCAGACAAAATCCTTTGGAAATTTTAGCATTGTTATACCTCTTCGTTTACTCATTTTTCCCATTATACAGAAAAAACAAGGTAAAAACTAGTTACATTTTTGCCTTGTTTTTCTTCTGATTATAGTTTTTATTTTTTGCTGAGGATTTCAAGCGTTTCAAGCAAGTTGTCTGCATGAACTTCGATGGTGTCACCAGTCGCCTTAATCTTAACTTCTACGATGCCATCAGCTGCTTTTTTCCCAACAGTGATACGGATTGGCAGACCAATCAAGTCGCTATCGCTGAATTTAACCCCGACACGTTCGTTACGGTCGTCTGTCAAGACTTCGTAACCAGCATCCATCAAGTTAGCTTCAAGTTTATCTGTCAAGGCTTGCGCTTCTTCATCCTTGACATTGACAGTGATCAAGTGCACATCAAATGGTGCCAATTCTTTAGGGAAGTTAACTCCCCAAGCATAACGGTATTCCCCTTTAGGCGTTTTGTTAACAAAGAGGCGAGCGTGTTGTTCCATAACTGCCGAGAGAAGACGGCTAACACCAATACCGTAACATCCCATGATGATTGGCACAGCACGGCCATTTTCATCCAAAACATCTGCACCCATGCTTGCTGAGTAGCGAGTTCCGAGTTTGAAAATATGGCCGATCTCAATACCACGCGCGAAGTTAAGAACACCTTGTCCGTCTGGTGAAATTTCACCCTCACGAACTTCGCGAATATCTACGTATTCTGCAGTAAAATCACGACCTGGGTTCACACCAGTCAAGTGGTAGCCATCTTCGTTAGCCCCCACAACAGCATTGCGAACATCTTGTACCTTACGGTCTGCAATAATTTTCACATTTTCTGGCAAACCAACTGGGCCAAGCGAACCAAAGCCAGCTGGGATAACACTTGCCACTTCTTCTTCGCTCGCCACATCAAAGAAATCTGCACCCAAGTGGTTTTTCAACTTGACTTCATTGAGTTGATCATTTCCAACTAGAAGGGCTGCAACAAGCTCACCATCTGCCATGTAGAAGAGGGTTTTGATTGTTTGTTCTTCTGGGACATTTAGAAAGGCTGCGACTTCGTCAATAGATTTAACACCTGGTGTTTCCACGCGAGTCACTTCTTCTTCCGCAACGACACGGTTGCTTGGTTTGTACTCGTTTGTTGCCATTTCTAAGTTAGCTGCATAGCTAGACTCACTTGAGTAGGCAATGGTGTCTTCACCAGAAACCATCCATTTGAGCAATTCTGCCTTGATTTCTTCTTGTACTTCTGCAGGAATTTCATCAAATGAGGCAACTGACTTATCTAAGACAACCCAGCGGTCGAGGTCTGTACGGGCTGGTGTGATGGCCATAAATTCTTGGCTATCCTTACCACCCATGGCTCCACCGTCACCGATGATCGCCTTGAAGTCCAAGCCACTACGAGTGAAGATCCGTTCATAGGCCGCCTTGTACTCGTCATAAGTCACATCCAAACTATCGTAATTAGCATGGAAACTATATCCATCTTTCATGATAAATTCACGCGTACGGAGAAGTCCGTTACGTGGACGTTTTTCATCACGGTACTTGGGCTGGATTTGGTAAAGGTTGAGTGGCAATTGCTTGTAAGACTTGACAGAGTCACGAACAATAGCTGTAAAAGTTTCTTCGTGTGTCGGACCTAGGATAAAATCTGACTTTTCACGATTTTTCAGTTTATAAAGGTCTTCACCATAGGTTTCATAACGGCCTGATTCACGCCAAAGATCGGCACTGAGAAGGGCTGGAGCCAACATCTCTACCGCACCAATCTTATCAAACTCTTGGCGCATGATGTTTTTAGCCTTTTCAATCACACGGTTAGCGAGTGGTAGGTAAGAATAAACACCAGCAGAAACTTGACGAACATAACCAGCACGCAACATAAGGGCGTGGCTGATAACTTGAGCATCGCTTGGCATTTCGCGAAGCGTTGGGATTAGCATTTTACTTTGTTTCATAATATTCCTCGATTATCTAAAAGAAGAGTCGCATAATGTCATTCCAGGTTACAGCTAGCATCAAGACAACCATGATAACTACACCAGCCATGGTGACATAGGTTTCAATTTCTTGTTTAAGGGGTTTCCGGCGGATAGCCTCTAGGATATTGAGCACAATCTTTCCACCATCCAAAGCCGGGATCGGAATCAAGTTAAAAATTCCAATATTGATGGAAATCATGGCTAGGAAGTAGAGGACATTCTCAATTCCATTTTTAGCAGCATCGCTACTTGCCTTAAAAATGGCAACGGGACCACCGAGTTTGTTCAAATCTGGATGGAAAATCAAGTTTTTCAGAGCCGAAAGGATGCGAAGTCCTGAGTCAGCAGCAGTTGTAAATCCACCAACAAACATGGATAGGAGATCTGACTTGACCCCCGGTTGAACACCTAAAATATAACGTCCTTGATTCTCTTCCGGAGTCACCGTGACTTGTTTTTCGCTACCATTTTCAGAAATGGTCACATCCAAGGTCGGGGCTGTCTTGTCCTTGGTATCTGCTTCCACAGCCTGAGTCAAGTCTTGCCAATTCTTAACCTCGTGCGAGCCGACCTTGGTAATTTGAGCGGTCTCAGCTACACCTACCTTAGCCAATGCTCCCTCTGGCATGACATGAAAGAGATTGGTCTGAGTATCTCTAACACCACCCTGCAAAAAGATCAAGATCCAAAAAACAACAACACCTAAGATAAAGTTATTCATAGGACCTGCAAAGTTGGTGATGAGCTTGCCCCAGATAGAAGCGTTTTGATACTGTACATCCAAAGGAGCGATGCGCACTTCGGTTCCGTCTTCTTCAACAACCGTTGCATCATGATCCACTGCAAAAGTCTTTTCTTCTTCCAGGACCAAACCCTTAATAAAGAGCTTGTCTTCAAAGTCAAACTGGGTTACCTGCATAGGAAGAGCCGTTTGATCCAGTTTCTTCCCTGAGAGGTTGATCCGTTTGACCTTACCATCATCAGCAAGTGTTAAACTGACTGGAGTTCCTGTCTTGATTTCTGTCGCATCATCACCCCATCCTGCCATACGAACATAGCCTCCTAGAGGAAGGATTCGAATGGTATAAGCAGTGCCATCCTTACCGATATGGGAAAAAATCTTGGGCCCCATACCAATGGCAAATTCACGAACTAGAATGCCCGATTTCTTGGCAAAATAAAAATGTCCAAACTCATGCACCACCACAATAATCCCAAAAACGAGGATAAAGGTTAGCAATCCAATCATTCAATATTCCTTTCTTTAAAACAGGCCAAATAAGTGCATCATTGGAAACACAATCAGCATGCTGTCAAAGCGATCCAACACACCGCCATGTCCAGGGATAAATTTTCCAGAATCTTTGACACCGAAATGGCGTTTCATGGCACTCTCAATCAAGTCACCAAACTGACCTGCCACACTGAAGAAGGCAGCAAAGAGACTCATTCTATAAATCCCATAAGGAAGAGCAACTGTGCTATCCACTAACATGAAGATTACTGTTATCAGTACCGCTCCTAGAATCCCCCCGACAAAGCCCTCAATACTCTTATTAGGAGAAACTCTCGGCGCCAATTTATGTTTACCAAAATTCATCCCTGTCAGGTAGGCTGCGCTATCTGTCGCCCAAACGATAAAAAGAGCCAGAAGAACCTTATCAAAACCTGCCACCCGAGCATCTAGTAAAGCATTGAAGCCAAAACCAACATAAAAACTCACAGCAATTGGAAAAGCGGCATCTTCAATCGTATAGTTTTTACTGAAAACGGTCGTCCCTAGCATTATGGTAATCAAAACACTGTAGGCAACCACATTCCCATCAACAGGCAAAAAAGTTAGGTAATTTTCTAAAGGAACTGTGAGAGCGAAGGTCGCAAAAAGAGTCAAAGCGCCCTCAATGGTCATAGTCTTTAGCCCCTTCATGTGCAAGAGTTCATGGACGCCTAGCATCGCTAACAAGCCAATCCCTATCTGCAACAAGAGCCCTCCTGCAAACAAGACTGGAAGGAAAATTGCCAGGGCCAATACCGCAAACAATGTTCTCTTTTGTAAATCCTTGGTCATATCTTCTCCTAAACTCCTCCAAAACGGCGATTGCGATGGTTAAAAGCAGCAATAGCTTCCTGCAAGGCAGCTTCATCAAAATCAGGCCACAAGGTATCCGTAAAGTAAAGCTCGCTATAGGCTGCTTGCCATGGCAAGAAATTACTTAAACGCAACTCACCACTCGTACGGATAATCAAATCAGGATCCCGCAAATCCTTTGGCAGGTGTTGCGTGAAAAGATAGTCCCCAATCATATCTTCTGTGATGTCACCAGGGTTGATTTTAGCATCTAGAACATCTTGAGCCAAGCCCTTAAGAGCCTGCGTAATTTCAGCACGACCACCATAGTTAAGCGCAAAATTGAGAATCAAGCCCGTATTGTTCTTGGTCAACTCCTCTGCATTTTTCAAAGCTTCAAAAGTCGGTTTAGGCAAACGGTCTGTCTCTCCAATCATCTGAATCTTAACGTTATTTGCGTGCAATTCAGGGACGTAGTTATCATAAAATTCGACTGGCAAGTTCATGATAAACTTGACTTCTTGATCTGGGCGTGTCCAATTTTCCGTTGAAAAGGCATAAACCGTGATGACCTTAACTCCCATCTTGTTAGCTGCCTTGGTCACTTTTTGGAGGGCTTCCATCCCTGCCTTATGACCAAAAACTCGTGGTTGCATTCGTTTTTTAGCCCAACGACCATTCCCATCCATGATGATGCCAATATGAGCAGGAACCTGTGTTGGAACCTCAACTTCTACAGCTTTATCTTTCTTAAAAAATCCAAACATGTTCTTATTCCTATTCAAAAATCTATCGTTTCATTATACCATATTTCCCTATTTTCTTCTATTGCTAAGTTATTAGCTCTCCATACAGACAAAAAATAAGCCGCCTGATTGGGCGACTTAATTTTATAGGGAGATTATTATGAAAAAGTTTTAGGAGTTTAAGTTAAGTTCCTCTTAACTTATGGCTTAGTATACACCTCCTAGCTTAAAGTTTTCTTAAGTTTTTTGAGGTTTCAATAAATTTGCTCATTAGAAAAAGCCTAGATCAACTAGACTTTTTTAGCTTATTCTACTGTTACTGACTTGGCAAGGTTACGTGGTTTGTCCACATCGAGACCACGGTGGAGGGTTGCAAAGTAAGCGACCAATTGTGTTGGTACGACCATTGAGATTGGTGAGAGGTAAGGGTGGACGGTCGTAAGGACGATATCGTCTGTTTCTTTAGCAACATTCTCTTCTGCAATGGTAAGGACTTTGGCACCACGAGCTGCGACCTCTTGGATATTTCCACGAGTATGGTTGGCAAGGACCGGATCTGACAAGAGGGCCAAGACAGGCGTTCCTTCTTCAATCAAGGCAATGGTTCCATGCTTGAGTTCTCCAGCCGCAAAACCTTCACACTGGATGTAAGAAATCTCTTTGAGCTTGAGACTAGCTTCCATTGCTACATAGTAGTCTTGACCACGTCCAATGTAAAAGGCATTACGAGTTGTTTCGAGAAGCTCTCGAACCTTGGCGTCAATGATTTCTTTCTCAGAAAGAGTTGATTCGATAGACTGAGCCACGATAGACAACTCACGAATCAGATCAAAAGCTTGTGCTTTAGCATTGCCATTTGCTTCTCCGACTGCTTTTGCAAGAAAGGCAAGGGCTGCAATTTGCGCTGTATAAGCCTTAGTTGAAGCCACTGCGATTTCAGGGCCCGCGTGAAGGAGCATGGTATGGTTGGCTTCACGTGAAAGAGTTGATCCTGGCACGTTTGTGACTGTCAAACTCGGAATCCCCATTTCATTGGCCTTGACCAAAACCTGACGGCTATCCGCTGTTTCACCAGACTGGCTGATGAAGATGAAAAGTGGTTTTTTGCTGAGAAGTGGCATACCGTAGCCCCACTCAGATGAAATTCCAAGTTCAACTGGTGTATCCGTCAATTCTTCCAGCATTTTCTTAGAAGCAAATCCTGCGTGGTAAGATGTCCCAGCTGCAAGAATGTAAATACGGTCTGCGTCTTGAACAGCCTTGATGATAGCTGGGTCTACCACTACTTGACCCGCCTCATCTGTGTAGGCTTGGATGAGTTTGCGCATAACCGTTGGTTGCTCATCGATTTCCTTGAGCATGTAGTAAGGGTAAGTTCCCTTACCGATATCTGACAAGTCTAGCTCCGCAGTATAGCTGGCACGCTCACGGCTATTGCCATCATAGTCTTGAACTTCTACGCTATCTGCTGTCACAATCACCAACTCTTGGTCATGAATTTCCATGTATTGGTTGGTCTCACGAATCATTGCCATAGCATCTGAGCAGACCATATTATAGCCTTGACCAAGACCAATCAAAAGTGGTGATTTGTTCTTCGCGACATAGATGACATCTGGACTTTCAGAGTCAATCAAGGCAAAGGCATAAGAACCACGAATGATGTGAAGAGCTTTTTTGAAGGCTTCAAGAACTGAGAGACCTTCTTCTTCCGCAAATTTTCCAATCAAGTGAACGGCGATTTCCGTATCTGTTTGCCCCTTGAAATGGTGACCTGCAAGATATGCTTCCTTGATTTCGAGGTAGTTCTCAATCACTCCATTGTGCACCAAGACAAAACGTCCAGTCTCAGAGCGATGTGGGTGAGCGTTATCTTCCGTTGGTTTCCCATGAGTTGCCCAACGAGTATGTCCGATACCAGTTGTTCCCTCAACGCCAGTAGTTTTAGCAGACAATTCTGCGATACGGCCTACAGCCTTGACTAGATGGCTTTCAGCGCCACCTAGGACAAAAATTCCCGCAGAATCATAGCCACGGTATTCAAGCTTTTCAAGTCCTTGAATCAAAATATCAGTTGCATTTGTGTTTCCAACAACACCGACAATTCCACACATAGTATATACGACACAGACCAGCTGTGCTTTCCCCTTAAATTGGTATAGTCTGATTTTCCTTTTACAGAACCAGCAAAGACAG
Organism: Streptococcus oralis; assembly: GCF_003944215.1. Classification (GTDB taxonomy): domain Bacteria; phylum Bacillota; class Bacilli; order Lactobacillales; family Streptococcaceae; genus Streptococcus; species Streptococcus oralis_BI. Next base: position 115,773 of record NZ_RJVZ01000001.1, read on the forward strand.
TATATACTTGTTTTTCTTTCTTGTCAAGCATAAAAATTGGTATAGCTTTTTGAAATGCCGGTCGAGCGCGATTTCACTTGTGAACTGACAAGTAGGATTCGATTACTTATAATAGAGAGGAGGTAGTTACCATGTGGTTTTTCTTTGCACTTTTATCTGCTATCTTTGCAGCCTTAACTTCTATTTTAGCCAAGATTGGGATTGAGGGAGTGCCATCCAATCTAGCAACAGCCATTCGTACGGTCGTCGTCATCCTTATGGCTTGGGCTATGGTTTTTCTAACCAATAGTCAGACTGAAATTGTCAACATCAGTAGAAAAAGTTGGCTCTTTCTCATCCTGTCTGGTTTGACAATAGGTGCCTCCTGGCTCTGCTACTACAAGGCCTTGCAGATGGGTAATGCGACTGAGGTATCTGCTGTCGATAAGTTTAGTCTCGTCATTACACTCGTTTTAGCCTTTTTCTTGCTACAGGATGTCCTGACGTTTAAAACAATCATTGGCTGTATCCTGATTACGATTGGAGTCTTGGTGATGATTTTGTAATCTTCTCCCCCTCCATATATGACCTTCCCCAAAAAAGTTAGATAGTTTTGGGGGTATTTTGTTACGTCTAAATTTATAAGTACAGGAAATCAGCTTCAAGCGTCTAGCAAAAAAGGAGAGAACCAAATTGGTTCCCTCCAAGATGTGGTTTTTCATCACCCCACTACACAGTTGACAAAAAACTAATTATCTCAGGTGGCTAACTTCGACTTGAAATTTTGCCTTTCTAAATCTGAATGTAGTAAACTGATGACCTACTTTTGGCTAATCTAAGAGCATCATAGAATCAATAAACAATTTCTTTGTGAAATAGCCATTTTTTATTAAGTAAGCTGTATATTTTGCTCTTGTGACCATTTGATCATACTCTTCTGCCGTACATTCCTGAACCAGGCGGCTAGCTTCTTCCAAACTGGACACGACAAAGCCCAAACCTTTTTCACGGATATAGTCCGCATTAGAAAGATAGTCTGGTACAACCACCGGAATACCCGCGGCTAGATAAGTTGTCAACTTATAAGAAACATTTTCTTTGTAGTAGTCACGCTCTTCCGCAGGATTTTCGGAATTTCCCCATACTAGGCCAAAGCCTCCTCCTTTAGACAACTCCAACAATAATTCCTGCTGAGTTCGCCACCCTTCAAGATGGACTTTTGAATAGTCTACTCCCTCTGCTCTCGTAGCATAAACATGAAGGGGGGTACTGTGTTTCCAGTCAACAATATGTGGAAAACGAGATGGGTCTCCTGAGAAGATCAATTTTTTCTCAAATTTTGGAGTATAGAGTTCCAAACCATGGGGAAGATCCCAAAGTTTTTGAACAACATAGTTCTTGACGGTTAATCCTTCTGAAACGAGTTTCTGGTACATTTGTTCTGATGGTACTACCACCACATCACACTTGTTATACATGTCAATGTGAGCCTTCATAAGATAATAATTGCTCTCAAACATTAGTGGCTGAACATCATGGATAAACATCACCATTTTTACATGAGAAAGCTTTAACTTTTCTACCAAGTGATTGTCCCATTCAACACTATTCCATGAAGGAGATTGGAAAAAAACGACATCTCCATAAGATACCCCCGCGACAATTCCATCCATCCGCGAGTTCAGTTCTTCCCACGGTTCATGGCTTGCATCATAAAAATAGATCCCCAGCTCATTAACTCCAAACTCTCGAACAATTTTCATGACATTGTTCTGCGCCATTAAGGCCACACTCGTTGATGCTTGCCCAAATAAATTTGTGAAATGTACTTTCATTGTTTTTTAAATCCTCGTCTCAGTAATTTCTCTAAACATTATATCATAATTTACGACTTTTCAAAAACGTTTATATGCCAATTTTCAAGCTCAAGTTAGTTACTTGGGATAATTTTTCAGGAGTCTTATCTTCCAAGAACAATAAGGATAGCCTTAATAGATGTTTTTCTCACTCAATCTCACAAATTCGGTATCTTTGTTAGCTATGATAGATTGAATAAATTTTTCCTATTGAGTATATAATTTTTTGTACCTTTAGATTTCTCTGTTTATCTTGTGATGATTATAAACTCACATATAGAATTCTTATGTAATCAAGTCACTAACTTCTTTTCAAAGATTTGAGAAAGTGAGGTTTTTCCATTTTTCCCGCCAATTTTTCTTGGATAATCGTATTCGATAAAGTTCCATTCGGTCTTCATTTTCTAAGAAATGAGGAGTTGGGAAAACCTGAAAGTTCAAAATATCCTCTAAACCATAGGGCGCGAAGAGCTCTAAAGTTGCATCAGCATGCAAGCGAAGCCCTATCGCCGTACAGCGTTCTGGATACTTACTCATAGCATCACGAGAACTCGTGTAGGGCGCAGTGTGGGGATTGTGCAGATGCATATAGACCTGATTTTTCAACTCCCACTGATACTGAGGAAAATCTTCTCTCAGCTTTTTCTCTAGGGACAATGTTTCCTCATAAGAAACATCTGGATCAAAGAAAATCACATCCACATCTGTATCATGGTCAAAAGGAGATTTGTTTGACAAGAGATTCCAAATGAAATTTCTAACCGAACCCGCTGCCAACCAAGAGTCTTTCAGACCAAGGTTACGGATGATGGTTAAAATGGCCATCATATCTGGATTTTCTCTAAAAACGTCTAGGATTTCTTGATTATTTTTCATTGTATTCATAGCCCAAATACTCATAGGCCTTAGTCGTTGCAACCCGTCCAGACCGTGTCCGCATGATAAAGCCTTTTTGGATGAGGTAGGGTTCGTACATATCTTCGACTGTCTCGCGCTCCTCGGCAATATTAACAGAAAGAGTTCCTAATCCGACAGGACCACCACCGTACATCTCAATCATGGTCCGGAGGATTTTTTGATCCACATAGTCCAATCCTTCATGGTCTACGTCCAGCATGGTCAAGGCCTTATCCGTAATGACATCATCGATTAAACCATCCCCCATTATCTGGGCAAAGTCGCGCACGCGCTTGAGGAGACGATTGGCGATACGAGGAGTTCCACGACTGCGCAGGGCCAGCTCTGAAGCCGCCTCATGAGTGATTTCCATCTCAAAAATATCTGCCGTCCGCTCAACAATCTCTGTCAAGTCAGCATGGGCATAGTATTCCATATGACCTGTAATCCCAAAACGTGCTCGTAGAGGATTTGAGAGCATACCCGCTCGTGTCGTCGCGCCGATTAAGGTGAATGGTGGCAAGTCCAGATGAACACTACGACTGCCTTCCCCTGCACCAATCATGATATCAATGTAGAAGTCCTCCATGGCACTATAGAGCACCTCTTCCACCGACATGGGCAAGCGATGAATCTCGTCAATAAAAAGGACGTCTCCAGGCTCCAAATCATTCAAAATAGCTACCAAGTCACCCGCTTTTTCAATGACAGGCCCAGACGTTTGCTTTAGGTTTACTCCTAATTCATTAGCAATGACAAAGGCCATGGTTGTTTTCCCCAAACCTGGAGGCCCAAATAAGAGCACATGGTCCAGTGCTTCATCCCGCATTTTGGCAGCTTTGATAAAGATTTGCAGCTGGTCCTTGACCTTGTCCTGACCGATATATTCACGTAAATACTGAGGACGAAGCGTACGTTCTACTAACTCCTCATCCCCCATTATCTCATTATCTAAAATTCTATTCATGTTTCCATTATATCAAAAATCCAAGCCACAAACAAAAAAGCCACCTGATTGGGTGGCCTCTTTAGGGAGATTATTATGAAAAAGAAAGGATTAGGATTTCATTAAATAAAGTTAGGAGGTCTTTATCTAATGACTATATGATACACGAGGAGACTTAAAATTACCTTAACTTTTTCTGATTTATCATTTTTTTAGAAAAATTTTTTCCAAATGAAATTTCCTTTCTCAAGCAACAAAAAAGCCACCTGATTGGGTGACTTCTTTAGGAGATTATGATGAAAAAGAAAAGTTTAGGATTTCATTAAATAAAGTTAGGAGGTCTTTATTTAATAACTATATGATACACGAGGAGACTTAAACTTTACTTAAGAAAAATAATTATTTTTATTTTTTTCGATCCACCCAAATCATTCCTGTACAATCATAAGTAGATAAGGTTTCAAAACCCAGTGAACAGTAGAATTCTAAATTTTTTTCTGTCTGTTCGGTCACTAGTTGGACTTGATAGGCATCTTTAAAATCCTCTAAAGCCTCTTTCATCAAGTCTCTACCAATCCCTTGGCGCTGATAGCTAGGCAAAACGATCAAATCCTGGACAAAAATCGATGAGAAACCATCTCCGACCAAACGGACCAAGCCCACCACGGCATCGCCATCAAGTGCCAGATAAATCGCTAATGAGTGAGACAAGGCCTTCTCCAGCATCTGGGATTGATGTGTATAATTTGTCCAGCCGACTGCCTGATAGAGATGTAAAACATCATTTATATTTACTAATTCTTGCTTTCTAACGGTAATCATGTCATCACCTCTTAGATTTCTCTCAAACTCTTGTACTGCCGTCCATCTTTATCAAAGTTTTCAGGAGCCAGCCACATTTCCAAGCGAGTTTTGGCTTGGGGCCAGTCCTTATCAATCATAGACAACCAATCCGTATCTCTAGTCCGCCCCTTATAAATGACAGCCTGGCGGAAGGTTCCTTCATAGACAAAGCCCAAACGCTCTGCTGCTCGTCTTGATGGCAAATTTAAGGCATCGCATTTCCACTCATAGCGACGATAGTTAAGCTCCTCAAAAACATAGCGAGCCAAGAGATACTGAGCTTCTGTCCCTATCCTCGTCCCCTTAAGAGCCGGTGAAAAGGTGACAGCACCCACTTCTATTACTCGGTTATTCTGATCAATTCGCATGAGAGAAAATGTTCCCAAGGCCTTACCCGTCTCCCTATCCAAGATAGCATAGAAAAAACGATCCTTACGAGCCAACATCTGATTTAAAACGGCAACCAGTTCCTCCATATCTGCCACTGGCTCCTGAAAAAGGTAGGTCCACATCTCCCGAGGAGTATCTGGACCATAAACAGCTAGCAAATCCTCCGCATGCTTTTCCACAGAAAGAGCCTCTATCCGAGCGTAACTCCCTTCTAAGAAATCAATGGAAGGCAATTCACCTGGTGTATAACCTTCCATTGACTCACCAATCATCTGACCATATTCGTTTACTGGCATAGCTTTCTCCTTGTTTTGCTTTTCAAACTTTATAATTGCACATAGTATATCATACTTTCATGAAAAAATTCAAAAATCCTCCAGATTCTACCTCTGAAGGATTCGTTTCTTATTTCACAACGATATTAACGAGTTTAGTTGGCTTCAATAGTCCAGTGGACTATTGAAGGTGGCAGATAGGGCTAATAAACTCGTTATTTAACGACGATATTAACGAGTTTGTTAGGTACCGCAATCACCTTCACGATTTCCTTACCGTCAATTTCTGCTTTGACCTTTTCGTCAGCCAGAGAAATTTCTTGCAATTCTTCGCGTGACAGGTCTTTAGCGACCATGAGTTTGGCACGAACTTTTCCTTTGATTTGGACGACGATCTCGATTTCATCTTCAACCAATTTGCTTTCGTCCCATGTTGGCCAAGCTACATAAGAGATGGACTCACCTGTTGCAGCAACAGTTTGCCAGAGTTCTTCTGCCAAGTGAGGTGCAAATGGGGCAATCAATTGGATAAAGCCTTTGGCGTAGTCTACATAGAGTTTGTCTTCCTTGTTAGCTGCGTTGACAAAGACCATGAGTTGGGCAATGGCTGTGTTGAATTTCATGGACTCGATTTGCTCAGTGACAGCTTTGACTGTTTCATTGTAAACCTTGTCAAGAGCACCATTGTTTTCCGCAGCGATTTCTTTACTTGTAATCAAACGGTAAACACGGTCGAGGAATTTACGGCTTCCTTCCAAACCTTCTTCTGACCAAGCGATTGAAGCGTCAAGTGGTCCCATGAACATTTCATAGACACGAAGGGTATCAGCACCGTATTGTTCCACTACGTCGTCTGGGTTGACAACGTTCTTGAGAGATTTAGACATCTTGGCTGGTGCTTGCTCCAACTCTTCTCCTGTTTCCACATGGAAGAAGGAACCATCACGTTTTTCAACCTTATCAGTTGCCACAAGAGCCCCGCGGTGGTCACGGTAGCTTGTTCCCAAAATCATTCCTTGGTTAAAGAGTTTTTGGAATGGTTCCTTAGTCGGAACAACACCGAGGTCATAGAGGAATTTATGCCAGAAACGAGCGTAAAGCAAGTGAAGCACAGCGTGTTCTGCACCACCCACATAGATATCGACTGGCAACCATTGTTTGAGGAGATCCTCATCAGCCAATTTCTCAGTATTGTGTGGGTCAATATAACGGAGGTAGTACCAGCTTGAACCAGCCCATTGTGGCATAGTGTTTGTTTCACGACGACCTTTGACACCATCTTCACGAGTCACTTCTAGCCAGTCGGTCAGGTTAGCCAATGGGCTTTCCCCAGTACCTGAAGGGCGGATATCCTTGGTTACAGGCAAAACAAGTGGCAATTCACTTTCTGGAACAGCTGTTGAAGTCCCATCTTCCCAATGAATGATTGGGATTGGCTCACCCCAGTAACGTTGACGACTAAAGAGCCAGTCGCGGAGACGGTAGGTAACCTTCTCTTGACCACAACCTTTTTCTTCCAACCAAGCTACAATCTTAGCAATAGCGTCTTCTTTGTTAAGGCCATCTAGGAAGTCTGAATTGACATGAAGACCATCTTCAGTATAGGCAGCTTCTTCTACATTTCCACCTTCAAGCACTTCTACGATTGGAAGGCCAAATTGTTTGGCAAATTCCCAGTCACGTTGGTCGTGGGCTGGAACAGCCATTACCGCGCCTGTACCATAGCTAGCAAGAACATAGTCGGCAATCCAGATTGGAATTTCTTTGCCATTGACAGGGTTGATGGCATAAGCACCCGTCCAAACCCCTGTTTTTTCTTTGGCAAGGTCGGTACGAGCCAAGTCTGACTTGAGGCTAGCTTGGTGTTTGTAGTCTGCTACGTCTTCAGCTTGTTCTGGACTGACGATAGCATCTACCAAATCATGCTCAGGCGCCAATACAGTGAAAGTCGCACCGAAAAGCGTATCAGGACGAGTGGTAAAGACGGTAAATTCCTTGTCAGTCCCTTTCACTTTGAAAGTTACATTAGCACCAGTTGATTTACCAATCCAGTTGCGTTGCATGTCCTTGATAGACTCTGGCCAATCCAACTCATCCAAGTCATTGAGCAAGCGCTCTGCATAGGCCGTGATTTTAAGCATCCATTGGCGCATCGGTTTGCGGACAACTGGATAGCCCCCACGTTCAGAAGTTCCGTCAGGAAGGACTTCTTCGTTGGCAATGGCTGTTCCTAGTTCCTCAACCCAGTTTACTGGCACTTCCGCTTCATAAGCCAAGCCTTTTTCGTAAAGCTTGGTAAAGATCCACTGAGTCCACTTGTAGTAGTTTGGATCTGTCGTGTTGACTTCACGATCCCAGTCGTAAGAGAATCCAAGCGCATTGATTTGACGTTTGAAGTTGGCAATGTTTTCCGCTGTAAATTCTGCTGGATCATTCCCTGTATCCATAGCGTACTGCTCAGCAGGCAAACCAAAGGCATCCCATCCCATTGGGTGAAGGACGTTGTATCCTTGCGCACGTTTGTAACGGCTGAGGATATCGGTTGCTGTATAACCTTCTGGATGTCCTACGTGCAATCCAGCTCCTGAAGGATATGGGAACATGTCAAGCGCATAAAACTTCGGTTTTGATACATCTGTTCCTGTCTTAAATGTATGATGTTTCGCCCAGTAGCCTTGCCACTTAGGCTCAATTTCTTTATGATTGTAAAAACTCATGCTATTTCTCCAATTTTATGATGTTACTATTATACCATTTTTGAGGGAATTTGAAAGACGAGAAAGAATCTTTTCCCCTCCATTGTCAAGAAAGATTGGCTCCGAAAACACTCTTGCTAAGCTAAATAAAAATAGCTCCTATGCGGAGCTACCTTGATCAATGCTTATTTTCTTCCATCTTCTCACGTCCCAGCTCCCGATAGCTACGGTCACCAACGACATCGACTGTAAACTGGCCGTTCTCGTATTCTAGAATGGTCACACTACCATTATCCAGACCATGCGGATGCATGCCATTGATCAGATATACAATGGTTCCAATGGTCATCCCATGGCTTACGACGAGGGCATTCCCGCCACCTTGTTCTTCCATTTCTTTGGCAATCGATTCAAAGCCTTCCTTGATTCGGCTACTGAGTTTTTCCCAGCCTTCTGCCCAGCCAGCTGTATCAACCTCTACCAAGCCTTCTGCTAGCTCAGCATAGGATAACTGATGAACATGATCCACCTTGAAAACACGAGGAATGACCCCCATAAATAGATCCCCATCATAGGCTCCATCAAAACTACCAAAGCACCACTCACGGATTCGCTTATCCATACGGTAAGGGATTTTCCCTTGCAAGCCAAGTTCTTCTAGGATAATTCCCATGGTTTGAATAGTCCGACCTGAATCACTGGAATAAGCGCGGTCAAACTGCAAGCCAGATTCTCTCAAGCCAATTCCCAGTTCATGGATTCCCAACTCACCTTCTGTTGTCAGAGGTGTATCACTCCATCCTTGAGCACGTCCAATCGTGTTAAACATGGTTTTTCCATGACGGACCAAGTACAATCTTACTTTAGACATTTTCTATCCTCCATTTTCTTCTATTATATCATGGAACAAAGAAATATTCGGCTTTCAACAGTAAAGTCCGCTCTCGTAATTTTCCCACAAGAAAAGCTACCCTCATGGTAGCTTTCCTAGGAGATTATTATGAAAAAGTTTAGGATTCTAATTAAATAAAGTTAGGAGATCTTTATTTAATGATTATAGTATACACAGTCATCCTTAAACTCAACTTAAATTCTCTCCCTTTTTTATTAATTTTTAAAACTATGGATTGGAGCAGGAATTTGACCTCCACGAGAGATGAAATCGACAGACGAAGCCCCATTGACTTTCATAACTGGAGCTGTTCCTAGCAAACCACCAAACTCAATCATATCGCCTTCTTTGCCCTTTGGAATGATACGGACGGCCGTTGTTTTCATATTAATGACACCGATTGCCGCCTCATCCGCAATCATAGCTGAAATGGTTTCAGCAGGCGTATCTTCCGGAATGGCAATCATATCCAGTCCAACAGAACAGATAGCCGTCATGGCTTCTAGTTTTTCTAAATTTAGAGAACCATTTTGCACCGCGGCAATCATCCCCTCATCTTCAGAGACAGGAATAAAAGCACCTGACAAGCCACCGACCTGATTACAAGCCATAACACCACCTTTCTTGACCTGATCGTTCAAGAGAGCCAGTGCAGCAGTTGTCCCGTGTGTTCCAACTGTTTCTAGACCCATTTCCTCCAGCACACGTGCCACAGAATCACCAACCGCAGGAGTAGGTGCCAAACTTAGGTCGACAATTCCAAAGTCAACACCCAGTCTCTCGCTGGCCATCTGACCAACTAGTTGACCGATACGAGTAATCTTGAAGGCTGTTTTCTTGACCGTCTCGGCTACTACATCAAAGCTCTGTCCACGAACCTTTTCTAAGGCGCGCTTCACCACACCAGGACCCGAAACCCCGACATTAATGATAACATCTGCTTCGCCAACACCGTGGAAAGCCCCTGCCATAAAAGGATTGTCTTCAACAGCATTAGCAAATACGACCAACTTGGCCGCACCCATATCTGATAGCGCAGCTGTTTCCTTAATGATACGCCCCATATCAGCGACCGCGGTCATGTTGATACCTGACTTGGTCGAACCAATATTAATAGACGAACAAACCTTGTCTGTCTCAGCTAGAGCGCGGGGGATAGAATTGATGAGAATTTCATCTCCTTTTTGGTAGCCTTTTTGTACCAAAGCCGAAAAACCACCAATAAAGTCAACACCAATCTCCTTGGCAGCCTTATCCAGTGCCTTTGCCAAAACGACGTAGTCCGTCGCATCAGTCGCAGCACCAATCAAAGAAATCGGAGTCACCGATACCCGTTTATTAACAATAGGAATCCCAAGTTCTGCAGCAATTTCATCTCCTACAGCCACTAGATTTGCTGCTTTAGTAGTAATTTTTTGGTAAATCTTTTCAGCAGCACGATTGATATCTGGATCAATACAGTCCAAAAGGGAAATCCCCATGGTGATGGTTCTGATATCGAAGTTCTGCTCTTCAATCATGGCGATGGTTTCCGTAACTTGTCTAATATCCATGATAACCTCCTAGATATTATACATAGCATCAAAAATCGCTGCACTTTGAATATTGATTTTAACATTCAAGGTCTGACCGAACGTTTCAAACTCATTTCGCAGATAAGTAAAATCTTGTTTTTCATCACTAGAAACGACCGCCATCATGGTAAAGTATTCATCCAGTACTGTTTGAGAAATATCGTCAATATTCAAACCCAACTCTGCAATCTTAGTAGACACGCCTGCAACAATCCCAGCCTTATCCTTGCCAACCACTGTAATAATAGCCTTCATTCTTATACTCCATTTCTACGATTTTTAGAAAACCTGAACGTTTTTGATTTTCTTTTTTCCTAGTATAGCATATTTCCATAGAAAATACTAAAAAACGCCTGCTTACGAAGTTGTTCTTAAACAAAAAACAATTTCGTAAACAAGCGTCTACCCTATCAAATGATGATGAGTGTTCCCGCTGGGACCGAAGTCCCAGCGGTAGACCAGAGCTAGACTAAGAGCACAAGACTCCATCATCATAACACTCAACAAAATTGATGATTTTATACTAATTCGATGATCGCCATTGGCGCAGCATCACCACGACGTGGTTCAGTTTTAAGGATACGAGTGTATCCACCGTTACGTTCAGCATAACGAGGTGCGATTTCTGAGAACAATTTTTGAAGTGCTGTAGTAGAAGTGTACTTATCAGTTGCTTCATCATAGTTTTCAGATGCGATTTCATTACGTACGAAAGCAGCTGCTTGACGACGTGCATGCAAATCACCACGTTTACCTAGAGTAATCATTTTTTCAACAGTTTTACGGATTTCTTTAGCACGAGCTTCAGTTGTCACGATTGATTCGTTGATCAAAAGGTCAGTTGTCAAATCGCGAAGCATTGCTTTACGTTGTGAGCTAGTGCGTCCTAGTTTACGGTAAGCCATGTATTCCTCCTTTATTTATCTTTTAATCCAAGACCCAAGTCAATGAGTTTGAGTTTCACTTCTTCCAAACTCTTGCGTCCAAGATTTCGTACTTTCATCATCTCTGCTTCAGATTTTTCTGTCAAATCATGCACAGTATTGATACCGGCACGTTTCAAACAGTTATATGAACGCACAGATAAGTCCAGTTCCTCAATCGTACGATCCAAAATACGATCGTCAGATTCAGTATCAGCTTCTTTCATCACTTCAGTTGACTTAGCAATCTCAGTAAGATTTGTAAACAAATCAAGATGTTCTGTCAATATACGTGCTGAAAGCCCTAAAGCATCTTCTGGAATAATTGTTCCATTAGTCAAGATTTCAAGGGTTAATTTGTCAAATCCATCATTGCTACCTACACGAGCAGGCTCTACTTGATAGTTGACTTTTGTAACTGGTGTATAAATAGAATCTACAGCAAGTGTTCCAACCGGTGCATTATCTTTTTTATTTTCATCAGCAGGTACATATCCACGACCACTGTTAACAGTCATTGTCGCTTTTAGAGAAGAACCTTCACCGATTGTAAAGAGATAATGATCTGGATTTACAATCTCAATATCACTATCAGTCAAAATGTCTCCAGCTGTTACTTCAGCAGGACCTTCAACGTCAAGTTCAATGATTTTTTCGTCTTCAACGTATGATTTCACTGCAATCCCTTTAATGTTCAGAATGATTTGCATCACGTCTTCACGAACACCTGGAACTGTGTCGAACTCATGCAAGACACCTTCAATATTGATAGATGTCACTGCTGCTCCTGGTAGAGAAGCTAGTAGTACACGACGAAGAGAGTTACCAAGAGTTGTACCGTAGCCACGTTCAAGCGGTTCGATTACAAACTTGCCATAATCTTTATTTTCATCAATTTTTGTTATATTTGGTTTTTCAAACTCGATCATTTAGTTACTCCCTCTTAAACGAAAAGCAGTGTAATGCAATGATTATACACGGCGACGTTTTGGAGGACGAGCACCATTGTGTGGCACTGGAGTCACATCACGAATTGCTGTTACTTCAAGACCAGCGGCAGCAAGCGCACGAATAGCTGACTCACGACCAGAACCTGGACCTTTTACAGTAACTTCAACTGATTTAAGACCGTGTTCTTGTGCAGATTTAGCAGCAGCTTCAGAAGCCATTTGAGCAGCGAATGGTGTAGATTTACGAGAACCTTTGAAACCAAGAGCACCTGCTGATGACCAAGCAATTGCATTACCATGCACATCAGTAATCATAACAATAGTGTTATTAAATGTAGCGTGAATATGAGCAATACCAGATTCGATATTCTTTTTCACACGACGTTTACGTGTTGGTTTAGCCAAGACTTTTACCTCCTATATTATTTTTTCTTACCAGCAATCGCAACAGCTTTACCTTTACGAGTGCGAGCGTTGTTTTTAGTGTTTTGTCCACGGACAGGAAGTCCACGACGGTGACGAATACCACGGTAAGAACCGATTTCCATCAAACGTTTGATGTTCAAGTTTACTTCACGACGAAGGTCACCTTCAACTTTGATTGCATCCACTTCACGACGGATAGCATCTTCTTGATCTGATGTAAGGTCACGTACACGAACATCTTCTGAGATTCCAGCAGCAGCCAAAATTTTCTTAGATGTTGCAAGTCCGATACCATAAACATAAGTCAATGAGATTACTACGCGTTTGTCATTTGGAATGTCAACTCCAGCAATACGAGCCATGTTTTCTCCTTTCTATCTTATCCTTGACGTTGTTTGTGTTTTGGATTTGCTGGGCAAATTACCATAACACGACCATTACGACGAATTACTTTACAGTATTCGCAAATTGGTTTGACCGATGGTCTTACTTTCATTTCTTATCCCTCCAAGTTTTTCGATTATTTAAAGCGGTAAGTGATACGTCCACGTGTCAAGTCATATGGACTCATCTCGACAGTAACACGATCTCCCGCTAAAATACGAATATAGTTTTTACGAATTTTACCAGAAACTGTTGCTAAAATCTGATGTCCATTTTCAAGTTCAACCGTAAACATTGCGTTAGGCATTGTATCGACTACTTTGCCTTCAACTTCAATCACATCGTCTTTTGCCACGCAAAAGCACCTCCATAAATTTCGATTTGATGCCTCTAAACATAGAGACAACAATTATAAGTCAGACTATCTCAGTATAACATTTGTAACGATTTTTTGCAAGTGTGAAAAACGCTTTATTTCAAATTTGTCAATACTTTTTCGATGTCTTTGAACACATCATTGATATCTTGATTTCCTTCGATATCGTGAACCAAACCTTTGGCACGGTAGTGAGCAATGATTGGTTCACCTTGGGCGATGTTCACATCCAAACGACGCTTAACTGTCTCGGGTTTGTCATCTTCGCGTTGGTAGTAATCTTCTTCTTTGTAGTCAACTGGTGGGTTGAAAACTTTGTGGAAGGTTTCACCTGTTTCGCGGTGGATGATACGGCCACTCAAACGTTCCAAGAGACAGTCTGGATTCACTTCGATGTTGATCACACCTTCCAATTCAATACCAAGTTCAGCCAATGTTTTATCCAAGGCATGAGCTTGTTCAATCGTACGTGGGTAACCATCTAACAAGAAACCTGTTTCTTTGATATCATCCTGTGAAAGGCGTTCTTTAACAATTCCATTTGTAACTTCATCTGGAACCAACTCACCTTTGTCGATGTATGACTTTGCAAGCACACCCATTTCAGTTTGATTTGCCATAGCAGCACGGAACATATCCCCAGTTGAAATGTGTGCCACGTGGAATTGTTCCACAATTTTAGCTGCTTGCGTTCCCTTACCTGCTCCAGGTAAGCCCATAATCAAAAGATTCATGATCTGATCTCCTTATTTTGTATTTAAATAGAAGCAGAAAACTGTTCTAACTCCTATTTAAAAACAAAATAGAAGAGGGGAGACGAAAGTCTCCCTTATAGATAGACTTTCATACTCCACTCTCTAAGCAAAAGTAGTCTTGCTTTTATTCTGTTTTGTCCATGAAACCAACATACTTACGTTTCAATAGGTAACCTTCTAGCTGTTTGATTCCCTCGATACCTGTCGAAATAATGATCAAAAGACTAGTTCCCCCAAAAGCAACCGCTTCTGAGAGCCCAAAGACATCTTTTGCTACAATTGGCAAGATTGAAATCACACCAAGGAAAAGGGAACCGACGGTTGCAAGGCGACGAAGAAGTTTCGACATGAACTCTTCTGTTCCCTTACCAGGACGAACACCGTGGATATAGGCTCCGCTCTTTTGCAAGTTTTCTGCTGCTTTCTCTGGATTGATCTGTACAAATGTATAGAAGAATGTAAAGAGAATAATCAGCAGTGCATACATGGCAACACCTGTTGGAGATGTTGTCGCAAGCATTTCTTGTGCTGTACGTACCCAAGTCCAATCAAGCCCCATAGCGCTGACAAACTGAAGAATAGCCGCAGGAGCTGCCGTAATCGAACTTGCAAAGATAACTGGGATAACACCAGCAGGATTAACCTTCAAAGGAAGGTAAGAACTGGATGGAGCACCTTGAGCAACTTTTGTATATTGGATCGGAATTTTATATTCTGCCTGTTGTACATATGTTGTAAAGTAAACAATCAACAAAACAGCTATAATGAGAATAACGACAAATATAATAGATGACGTCAACCGATCACTTGGAATATTGACAAAATAGTCCACGTAGATGCCATGAATCATCTCTGGAATTGAAGCCACAATCCCAGCAAAGATAATCATAGACACCCCGTTACCATATCCCTTATCAGTGATTTGCTCCCCGAGCCAAGTAACAATCATAGTACCTGCAGTCAGGATAATACCAATCGTAACAAAGACTTGAGGTGTTAGATCTGTCGTTAATAATTTTGCACCAGATAGAGTGTTAAAACCAGCAGTGATTCCGATTGATTGCACAAACGCAAGTACAAGCGCAATATAACGAGTCGCTTGGTTTATCTTTCTCCGTCCTACTTCCCCCTGCTTGCCCCACTCTACAAACTTTGGAACAATATCCATTTGTAGCAATTGAACAACGATGGAAGCTGTGATATACGGACTCACACCGAGTGCAAAAACCGAGAAGTTCTTCATGGCATTCCCTGAAACTAAACTAAGCATGTTCAAGAAGGATAATCCACTCAAAGCTTCCAGACTTTTTGCATTCACACCTGGTACAGTAATACTAGTCCCAATACGGAAGACAAGTATGATAAAAATCGTAAAGAGAATTTTTGATCGTACTTTCTTAACCTTGAGAGCCTCTTTTAATAATTTAAAAAACATAGGTCACCTCTCTAGATGACTTCTACTGAACCACCTTTAGCAGTGATAGCTTCTTCAGCTGTTTTAGAGAATTTAGCTGCTTTCACAGTCAACTTCTTAGTCAACTCACCGTTACCAAGAATCTTAACGCCTGATTTTTCAGCCTTTACAATTCCTGCTTCGATAAGAACAACTGGAGTAACTTCAGTACCATCTTCAAAAACGTTCAATTGATCAAGATTTACAATTGCGTATTCTTTAGCGTTGATGTTAGTGAATCCACGTTTTGGAAGACGACGGAACAATGGAGTTTGTCCACCTTCAAAACCAAGGCGAACTCCGCCACCGCTACGAGCTTTTTGACCTTTTTGACCGCGACCAGATGTTTTACCGTTACCTGATGAAGTACCACGACCAACACGGTTACGTACTTTACGAGAACCTTCTGCAGGTTTCAATTCATGAAGTTTCATTTATATTTTCTCCTCTTTTGTAAAATGCTAGCGCCGATAAGAGAGAAAAGGTTGTCTCCCTTATCAACTCGCCTATACATTCGTCATCTTAGATGACTATATCTAGTTTTAGGGGATGAGTATTGTCACATCCCCTAAAAATTCATTAGTTTACTTCTTCAACTGTTACCAAGTGAGATACTGCAGTGATCATACCACGGATAGCAGCGTTGTCTTCTTTAATAACAGAGCTGTTCAATTTGCCAAGTCCAAGTGCTACAACAGTTTTACGTTGTGATGGAATGCGTCCGATTGGAGACTTAGTCAAAGTAATTTTAATTTGAGCCATTTTATCCCCTTTCTTATGCCAAATCAGAAACTGAAATACCACGAAGGGCAGCAACTTCTTCAGCGCGTTTCAATTGTTTCAAACCTTCAACAGTTGCGCGAACAATGTTGATTGGAGTGTTAGAGCCAAGTGATTTAGATGTAATATCTGCCACACCTGCCAATTCCACAACGGCACGAACTGCACCACCAGCGGCAACTCCAGAACCTTCTACAGCAGGTTTCAACAATACTTTAGCTCCACCAAATTCTGAAAGAACTTCGTGTGGGATTGTTGTTCCAACCATAGGAACTTCAATCAAGTTTTTCTTAGCATCTTCTACTGCTTTACGGATTGCTTCTGGAACTTCTTGAGCTTTACCAGTACCAAATCCTACGCGACCATTGTGGTCACCAACAACAACAAGAGCTGCGAAACGAAGACGACGTCCACCTTTAACAACTTTTGTAACACGGTTGACAGCAACTACGCGTTCTTCTAATTCAACTGCATTGTCTTTAAATGCCATTTTCTAGTGTCCTCCTATTAGAATTTCAATCCGTTTTCACGAGCTGCATCAGCCAAAGCTTTCACACGTCCGTGATATAGATATCCACCGCGGTCGAACACCACTTCTGAAATACCTTTAGCACTTGCACGTTCTGCAACGAGTTTACCGACAGCAACGGCTTGTTCAGTTTTAGTTCCTTTTGAAACTTCTTTGTCAAGAGTTGAAGCACTTGCGAGCGTTACACCCGCTACGTCATCAATCACTTGAGCGTAGATGCCTGTATTAGAACGGAATACGTTCAAACGTGGGCGATCAGCAGTTCCAGAGAGTTTTCCGCGAACGCGACGGTGGCGTTTTTGGCGGAGTTTGTTTTTATCTGGTTTAGAAATCACAGTTTTCACCTCTTTAGTTTTAAATCGTGTGCTATGCACAAAGTTGGTAATGAGGTTGGTGGTTGAAAATCAACCACTCAACATTATTTACCAGTTTTACCTTCTTTAAGACGAACATATTCGCCAACGTAACGGATACCTTTACCTTTGTATGGTTCTGGTGAACGAAGGCTACGTACGTAAGCAGCTGTTTGACCAACTACTTCTTTTGAAATTCCGCTAACAACGATTGTTGTTGGGTTTGGAAGTTCAAAAGTAATTCCTTCTGGAGCTTCAACTTCGTCTGGATGAGATTTACCAACAGCCAAAACAAGTTTTTTACCTTGAAGTTGTGCACGGTAACCAACCCCGCGCATTTCAAGTTCTTTCTTGAATCCTTCTGATACACCAATTACCATGTTGTTCAAAAGGGCACGAGTAGTTCCGTGGATAGTTTTCATTTCTTTTGAATCGTTTGGACGGTGAAGAGTTACTTCAGTACCTTCCACACGGATTTCAATATCTTTTGAGAACTCACGAGTAAGTTCTCCTTTAGGTCCTTTTACAGTTACAACGTTGTCATTGTTAGTGATTTCAACACCAGCAGGCAACACGATAACTTTATTACCAATACGTGACATGTTTATTTTCTCCTGTTAAATTGTCAGGCCATAACGGCCAGTTTTCACGGGGTTAAATCGATTTCTCGATTTAAAGGAACATTTAGGTTTCAATTTCAAAGTGAATCTAGGCATCGTCTCGAAGGCATAATTTTGGGTTAGGCAAGAGACGATAACGAAGACTCACAAAGAAATTGGGAGCTAAATATTACCAAACGTAAGCGATAACCTCACCACCAACATTCTTTTGGCGAGCTTCTTTATCAGTAAGCAAACCTTCAGAAGTTGAAAGGATAGCAATTCCAAGTCCGTTAAGAACTTTTGGAAGATCTTCACGTTTTTTGTAGACACGAAGTCCTGGTTTAGAAACACGTTTCAAGTTAGTGATAACTTTTTCACCGTTTGGTCCGTATTTAAGGAATACACGGATGATGCCTTGTTTGTCATCTTCGATGATTTCTACGTTCTTAACAAAACCTTCGCGTTTAAGGATTTCAGCAATCCCTTTTTTGATGTTTGATGCAGGCACTTCAAGTACTTCGTGTTTCGCTTGGTTAGCGTTACGAATACGAGTTAGGAAGTCTGCGATTGGGTCAGTCATAACCATTTTGTTTTTCTCCTCTTACTAGTAGTTTGCAAGTTGCACTTGCTAGTTAATACATGATACAAAGAGCGTAACAGCAAGAGCAAAAATAGGCAATTTGATGCAGGAGCGATGCTCCAAAGCAAATTGGTCTTTTTTGCCAAAGCTGTAGCTCGTGTTCAAATTGGCAAGCCCAACTGAACCCGGGCTAAACTCTGCGTGAAAAAGATAAACTTTCCTAGAAACTTCAGTTTCTTCGTCAAGTTTCCTATTTTCACTTGGAGTTTTGACGCCCTTGATATCTTAAATTACCAAGATGCTTTTGTTACACCAGGAATTTGTCCTTTGTAAGCTAATTCACGGAAGCAAACACGGCAAAGTTTAAATTTGCGGTAAACTGAATGTGGACGACCACATTTTTCACAACGAGTATAAGCTTGAGTAGAGAACTTCGCTGGACGTTTGTTCTTAGCAATCATTGATTTTTTAGCCATTAGATTTACCTCCTATATTATTTTGCAAAAGGCATTCCAAGGCCTGTAAGCAATGCACGTGACTCTTCGTCAGTGTTAGCAGTTGTTACGATAACGATGTCAAGACCACGAGTTTTGTCAACGTCATCAAAGTTGATTTCTGGGAAGATCAATTGTTCTTTCACACCAAGTGTGTAGTTCCCGCGTCCATCAAATGATTTTGTTGGAACACCGTGGAAGTCACGCACACGTGGAAGTGAAACTGAAACCAATTTATCCAAGAATTCGTACATACGTTCACCACGAAGGGTAACTTTTGCACCGATCGCTACACCTTCACGAAGACGGAAGCCGGCGATTGATTTTTTAGCTTTAGTGATAAGTGGTTTTTGACCTGAGATAAGTGCCAATTCTTCAGCAGCTTTTTCAAGGCTTTTAGCGTTTGATACAGCTTCACCAACACCCATGTTCAAAACGATCTTATCTACTTTAGGCACAGCCATCACTGATGAGTAGTTGAATTGTTCTGTCAAAGCAGGAACTACTTCATTAAGATATTTTTCTTTTAAACGATTTGCCATTATACTTCTCCTTTCCTTCGTGATTAATCAAGCACTTCGCCTGATTTTTTGTTGTAGCGAACTTTTTTACCGTCTACAAATTTGTAACCAACACGACCAGCTACACCATTTTTGTCCAATACTTGAACGTTTGATACGTGGATAGCTGCTTCTTTCTCGATGATACCACCTTGAGGAAGCTCGTTAGTTGGACGTTGGTGTTTCTTAACGATGTTAACACCTTCAACGATAACTTTGTTTACTTTTGGAAGGGCAGTAAGGACAACAGCTTCTGTTCCCTTATCTTTACCAGCGATTACGCGAACTTTGTCGCCTTTTTTTACAAACATTAGGTTTCTCCTTGATTTTTCTTACGCCCATAGGGGCACCCTGGAGTAAATCCAGGGGACTAGTTTGTTTGTTTTTACTCTGCGAAAATCAAAGCAATTCTTCGTCAGTTTCAACTCACCTAACTCAAGTTATGCTTTCGTTTCACTTCCTAGACTTGTTTCAATTTTCTTTGAGCAACTAATTAAAGTACTTCTGGAGCAAGTGACACGATCTTCATGAAGCCACCTTCACGCAATTCACGTGCAACTGGGCCAAAGATACGTGTTCCGCGAGGAGTTTTGTCTTCACGGATGATAACTGCTGCGTTTTCGTCAAATTTGATGTATGAACCATCAGCACGACGAGCACCTGATTTAGTACGAACGATAACAGCTTTTACAACGTCACCTTTTTTAACCGCACCACCAGGAGTAGCTTGTTTTACAGATGCCACAATAACATCACCGATGTTTGCAAATTTACGTCCTGAACCACCAAGAACTTTGATAGTCAAGATTTCGCGAGCACCGCTGTTGTCTGCGACTTTCAAACGAGTTTCTGTTTGAATCATTTCAGTTTTCTCCTTTCAGGCTTGATTAGATGATGACCGCTTCTTCAACAACTTCTACAAGACGGAAACGTTTTGTAGCTGAAAGCGGACGAGTTTCCATGATACGTACGATATCGCCTTCTTTGGCAACATTGTTTTCATCATGTGCTTTGTATTTCTTAGAGTAGTTAATACGTTTACCATAGACTGGGTGGTTACGTTTTGTTTCAACTACAACTGTGATTGTCTTGTCCATTTTGTCAGATACAACACGTCCAACAAGAACTTTACGATTATTGCGTTCCATTGAAATTTCTCCTTCCCTAGTCTATTATTTCGCTTCAGATTGAACTGTTTTGATACGAGCGATTTGTTTTTTAACTTCTTTCAAGCGAGCTGTTTGTTCCAATTGACCAGTAGCAGCTTGGAAACGAAGTTCAAACAATTCTTTTTTCAATTCGTTTTCGCGCTTCGCGAGTTCTTCTTGAGAAAGACCACGAAGTTCTTTAACAAATTCTTTTACTTCATTAAGTTTCATGCCTTCTCCTTATTCTGCTTCACGTTTTACGAATTTACATTTAACTGGCAATTTGTGGCTAGCAAGACGAAGCGCTTCGCGAGCGATCTCTTCAGATACACCAGCAACTTCAAACATCACTTTTCCACGTTTAACTGGTGCTACCCAACCTTCAGGTGCCCCTTTACCAGATCCCATACGCACACCGATAGCTTTAGCAGTGTATGATTTGTGTGGGAAGATTTTAATCCAAACTTTACCACCACGTTTCATGTAACGAGTCATGGCGATACGAGCAGCTTCGATTTGGCGGTTAGTGATCCAGTGGCTAGTTGTAGCTTGAAGACCGTATTCACCGAATGCTACTTCTTTTCCACCTTTTGCTTCACCGCGCATTTTTCCACGGAATTCACGACGGTGTTTAACACGTTTAGGTACTAACATTGGTTATTTACCTCCTTTAGTGTTTTTACGAGCTGGAAGAACTTCACCACGGTAGATCCATACTTTAACACCAAGTTTACCGTATGTAGTATCTGCTTCTTCCCAAGCGTAATCGATATCTGCACGAAGTGTGTGAAGTGGAACAGTTCCTTCAGAGTATCCTTCAGCACGGGCGATATCTGCACCGTTCAAACGACCTGATACTTGAGTTTTGATTCCTTTAGCTCCAGCACGCATTGCACGTTGGATTGCTTGTTTTTGTGCACGACGGAAAGCGACACGTTGCTCCAATTGACGAGCAATTCCTTCACCTACAAGGTGAGCATCCAAATCAGGTTGTTTGATTTCGATGATGTTGATGTGTACTTGTTTTCCTGTCAATTTGTTAAGTTTTGCACGGAGTGCATCAACGTTAGCACCACCTTTACCGATAACCATACCTGGTTTAGCAGTGTGAAGTGAAACGTTAACTTTGTTTACTGCGCGTTCAATTTCGATAGTTGAAACTGCTGCGTCAGCAAGTTCTTTTTGAACGAATTTACGGATTGCAAGATCTTCATGAAGGTAATCCGCGTATTCTTTTTCAGCATACCATTTGGCATCCCAATCACGGATGATGCCGACACGCATACCAATTGGATGTACTTTTTGACCCACGATGTTACCTCCTTATTTTTCTGCAACAGCCACAGTGATGTGAGCTGTACGTTTGTTGATTGGTGAAGCTGAACCTTTCGCACGTGGACGGAAACGTTTCATAGTTGGTCCTTCGTTTGCGAATGCTTCAGATACTACCAAGTTAGCTTTATCCAAACCAAAGTTGTTTTCAGCGTTAGCTACAGCTGAGTTCAAAACTTTCAAGATAATCTCAGCAGCTTTGTTTGGAGTGAATGTCAAGATTGCAATAGCATCGGCTACGCTTTTACCACGGATGTTGTCAAGAACAAGACGTGATTTACGAGGTGAAACACGTACTGTACGAGCCATTGCTTTAGCTGAAGTAATTTCTGCCATTTATGTTCTCCTTATTTTCTACGTGTTTTCTTGTCGTCTGCAGCGTGACCTTTGTAAGTACGAGTTGGTGCAAATTCACCAAGTTTGTGACCTACCATGTCTTCTTGGATGTAAACAGGTACGTGTTTACGTCCGTCATAAACTGCGATAGTGTAACCAATGAAACTTGGGAAGATCGTTGAACGACGTGACCAAGTTTTGATAACTTTTTTCTTTTCGTCGTTAGCTTGAGCTTCAACTTTTTTCATCAAATGCTCATCGACGAAAGGTCCTTTTTTAAGACTGCGTCCCATTTTTATATTTTCTCCTTTAAATGTTGTACCACAGCGGCTTGCGCTCACATGGAGCGCTACCGAGCTGGCGGATTTCCTAGTTGCTAGGCGACTAGTTTACTATTATTTCTCGTTGCGACGACGAACGATAAGTTTGTCAGATTTCGCTTTCTTGTTACGAGTTTTAAGACCAAGAGCAGGTTTGCCCCATGGAGTAGATGGTGCTTTACGTCCAACTGGTGCTTTACCTTCACCACCACCGTGTGGGTGATCGTTAGGGTTCATTACAGAACCACGAACTGTTGGGCGGATACCTTTCCAACGGCTACGTCCTGCTTTACCAAGGTTAACAAGTCCATGTTGTTCGTTTCCGACAACACCAACTGTTGCACGACAAGTTCCAAGAATCATACGTACTTCGCCAGATTGAAGACGAACAAGAACGTATTTACCTTCTTGACCCAATACTTGAGCAGAAGCTCCAGCAGCACGTACCAATTCTCCACCACGACCTGGTTTCAACTCAATGTTGTGGATCAAAGTACCAACTGGGATGTTAGCAAGTGGAAGAGCGTTTCCGACTTTGATATCTGCTTCTGGACCTGAAACGATGCGTTGACCAACTTCAAGACCTTTTGGAGCGATGATATATGCTTTCACACCGTCAGTGTAGTGTACAAGAGCGATGTTTGCAGAACGGTTTGGATCGTACTCGATTGTTTTAACAACTGCTTCAACGTTGTCTTTGTTACGTTTGAAGTCAACCAAACGGTAGAAACGTTTGTGTCCACCACCTTGGTGACGAACTGTGATACGACCGTTGTTGTTACGACCAGCCTTGCTCTTCAAAGCAACAAGCAATGATTTTTCAGGAGTGCTTGTTGTGATTTCAGCGAAATCCAAAGAAGTCATATTACGGCGACCGTTTGTTGTTGGTTTATAAACACGAATTCCCACGATATTTCCTCCTTAGATTATTCAGCTTCAGCAGCGAACAACTCGATTGCTTTTGAATCAGCTGTAAGTGTGATGATAGCTTTTTTAGTTTTGTTAGTAAAACCAGTGTAACGTCCAACACGTTTTGCTTTTGGTTTTACGTTGATTGTGTTAACGTTGGCAACTTTAACACCTTCGAAAGCAGCTTCAACAGCTTGCTTGATCAAAAGTTTGTGTGCACGAGTGTCAACTTCAAATACATATTTGCCTGCTTCAAGTTGAGCCATTGAGCTTTCAGTGATGACAGGTTTTTTGATAACATCATACAAATTCATTATGCAAGAACCTCCTCGATTTTAGAGATAGCTGCTTGTGTGACAAGAAGTTTGTCGCTATTTGCGATGTCAAGAACACTTGCAGTTGTAGCAGTTGCAACTTTCACGTTTGGAAGGTTACGAGCTGAAAGAGCTGCGAATTCATTTTCTTCTTCAAGGATAACAAGAACTTTAGAATCGATGCTCAATGCTGCAAGAACTTTTGCAAATTCAGCAGTTTTTGGAGCTGTAAATGAAAGAGCGTCTACAGCTACGAATTTGTTTTCAGCAACTTTTTCAGAGTAAACTGATTTAAGAGCTAGGCGACGAACTTTTTGTGGAAGTTTGTAGCCGTATGAACGTGGAGTTGGTCCGAAGACAACACCACCACCACGCCATTGTGGTGAGCGGATAGAACCTTGACGAGCACGTCCAGTTCCTTTTTGACGCCATGGTTTGCGTCCACCACCTGATACTGCAGAGCGGTTTTTAACAGCGTGTGTTCCTTGACGAAGGCTTGCGCGTTGGCTGATGATCACATCAAACACAACTGATTCATTTGGTTCGATACCAAATACTGCATCGTTAAGAACAACTTGGCCAGCTTCTTTACCAGTTTGGTCAAATAATGTTACGTTTGCCATTGTGACTGATTTCCCCTTTCTTTATTATTTACCAGCTTTAACTGCTGATTTGATAGTGATAAGAGATTTCTTAGCACCTGGTACGTTACCTTTGATAAGGATAACGTTCTTTTCTGGAACAACTTGTACAACTTCAAGGTTTTGAATTGTTACGCGGTCGCCACCCATACGTCCTGCAAGGTTTTTACCTTTGAATACGCGGTTAGGTGCAACAGGTCCCATAGAACCTGGACGACGGTGGTAACGAGAACCGTGAGCCATTGGTCCACGTGATTGTCCGTGGCGTTTGATAACACCTTGGAAACCTTTACCTTTAGAAGTACCAGTTACGTCAACAACGTCTCCAGCTGCGAATGTTTCAACTGTGATTTCAGCACCAACTTCCAAGCCTTCAACGTTTTTGAATTCACGAATGAAGCGCTTAGGAGCCGTGTTAGCTTTCGCTACATGTCCTTTAGCAGGTTTGTTGCTCAATACTTCGCGTTTGTCATCGAAACCAACTTGGATAGCGTTGTATCCGTCTGTTTCAACAGTTTTAACTTGAAGAACAACGTTTGGAGTTGCTTCAATAACTGTTACAGGGATCAATTCGCCAGCTTCAGTGAAGATTTGAGTCATTCCCACTTTTTTCCCTAAGATTCCTTTTGTCATGAGAAAATAGTTCCTTTTCTATATTTTTTATTCAAAAAGTTTTTAACGAGCGTTTTTTATGCTCAAGGTATCAAGCTTTAGATTAAAGTTTGATTTCTACGTTTACACCACTTGGAAGATCCAATTTCATCAAAGCGTCAACTGTTTTTTGAGTTGGGTTGATAATATCGATCAAACGTTTGTGTGTACGCATTTCGAATTGTTCGCGAGAATCTTTATATTTGTGAGTCGCACGAATAATTGTGTAGAGGCTACGCTCAGTTGGAAGTGGGATTGGACCCGCAACTTGTGCACCTGTACGAGTAGCTGATTCTACGATTTTAGCAGCCGCTGTGTCAAGCGTACGGTGTTCGTAAGCTTTCAAACGGATACGGATTTTTTTGTTTGCCATCTTTTTCTCCTTTTCGTCTATTTAAGATAATAGGCTAGCTCCACAAGAAAACCGACGCGCGTTGCGTGGCAATGCAACCGAGCGTGTCACAACCTCTTGCATCAAAGCTAAGGCTGTAATTTACAGCACCATAATAGAATAACACAAAGCCCCTGCGATTGCAAGGGATTTGTGAGCTTTTTTTCGTTTTTTTGGTATGAAACTGTTTTCCTATTTCATCTTCATACAATTACTAATTTTCGACTATTAAAACCAATCTTTTCTCCTATATAATACGAGTCATTTTGACCTTAAATTTATCTTCTGATTGATCCACTAAGATATCTGCTTTAGACTCGGTTTCTCTATAGTAACGCAGATACTGCTCCCGTCTCATCTGATGGCTAGCTAACACAAATGAAGCATCGCGATTTCTCATAATCGTATCTCGAGCTAGACGCCTCTTTAACTCCGTTTCCTCATCCGTGTAGAAACAGATGGTTTTGTCAAAGAGTTCCTTGGGTAGAAAGCCCACAGCCATCCCTTCAACAATCGGAATCGGCTTGGCTCCAGATAAGATTTCACTAGCCTTCCACGGTTCATCGATTGTTAAGATATCCATACCTGCCTGCAAGGCGAGAATATCTCTCTGCAAACTTGCCAGTTCATGCGCCACTGGAAGGCAAGCTGTCACCTTTTGATCAGGTGCTTGCTTTGGTATTACCAGGTGACGTTCTGAAGTGATATAGGGATCTGTTTCTAGCAAATTTACTGTAGTAGAATCTAGGGCTTGATATAATTCCTGAGCAAAGGTAGACTTACCTGAAGCGCCATGGCCGTAAATCCCCAGTGTTTTGACTTTTCCCATTTCTATCTCTGAGACCAGTTGTTCTATCAGGCCTTTTTTCTTCATTCTCTCTTCACCTGTTCATAGCTTTCTTTTCCGTCATTGAGCTTGTCCCAAATCACTATTTGACCACGTTTGAGAGATTTTTGCACATCGATAATTCGTTGATTAGAGGAACCCCTGAACTGGAGCATGAGATTGCGCTTGCTTTTGTCATAACGACCATCGACAAGGATGTCAATCAGCGACAAGAGTTCCAGTTTATCTGGAGTTTCCAGCATCATTTCTTCCCACGTGTAGCCCGTCCAGGACCAGATGTCTTTATCTGGCAATTCCTTTCGAATGCGTTTAACGAGAGGCAAGAGAATTCCTGTATTAAGAAAGGGTTCTCCTCCTAGCAGGGTCAATCCTTGAACATAGGGCTGGGCAAGGTCTTCCATGATCTGTTCTTCTAACTCTGCTGTATAAGGAATACCTGCATTGAAAGACCAAGTCGCAACATTATAGCACCCTTCGCAGTGAAACATGCAACCTGATACATAGAGAGAGTTTCGCACACCTTCTCCATCAACAAAGTTAAAAGCCTTGTAATCAATAATCCACCCTTTACTGAGTTCTTCACTTTTCCATTCACCTGGTTTTGGTGTATTCCATGTCATCCTTCTACTCCAAATCTATCCAGTAGCGCTGACTTCTATCGATTGTATTTTCGTAAACACCACCAGCGGAGAGAATCGTGCGGCGGCTGGCTTCGTTGTCTTCATCGCAGGTAATCAGCACTCGTTCCAATCCTTGCTTTCGAGCCTCTGCTAGTCCTAATCTCAACTGCTCCTTCCCATATCCTTTGCCTCGTTGACTGGGACGGATAGAATAGCCAATATGACCGCCTTCCACAAATAATTTGTCATTCAAGGACAAGCGCAGGGCTAAAAATCCCAAAGGCAAGCCAGTCTCATCAAAGGATAAAAATTTGATTGCAGGAACCCAGCCTACTGGCAGGTTGGCAGCATCCTCTTGCTGCTCTACAATCTTTAAACAATCCTCATAATCCTTTGCTCGCTTCCAAGCGGAGCCCATGCCACCGTGCATATAGGATTTTGCTGCATCGAACTCCGCAATCATCTCTAATATCGCTTCTTTATCTTCCAAAGTTGGTCGTCTTAGCTCCATGCTTCCTCCTTAATCGACATCAATCCAGTAGCGCTCTGTTCCATTACGAACATCCTCCAACTCCCCACCATTAGCTAAGATAACAGCTCGGCTTGCTGGATTTTCTGTGCTACAAGTCACTAAAGCTCGTTTAATATTCTTTTCCTTAGCAACTTGCAGACCTTGGCGGAGGACCTCTTTGGCGTAGCCCTTGCCTCTTTCAGACGGGCGGATGGAATAACCAATATGGCCCCCATTTTCTAGTAAGTAGTCATTTAATCGGAGACGAAGGTTGAGAAAGCCAAGAGCCTGGTCTGCTACGTCAAAACTAACCAGCTGGATAGCAGGAACCCAGTTTTCAGGAATATTGAGTCCCGCTTCCGCTTGAAGATTTTCTTCTAGCCACTCTTCATAAACAAAATTGTTGGCGTTCCAAAACCCACCATCGTGGGCTGATTGAGTCTGTTCAAACTCTGCCATCATCTCTAAAACTGTTTCTTTATCTGCCAATGTTGGTCTGCGTAGTATCATTTTTACCTCCAATTAAGAGAAAAGCGAGAGGCAACTCTCACTTTTATTTTTTCTTGTCCTTGTTTAAAAACTGTTCTCTGAGGTTGAGCAAGCGTTCTTTTTTACCTGTTCCACCTTTAGAGTATTTCTCGTGATAACGGGTCACTTGTGCGCGTCCCTTATCGTCTAATTGGTATTTCCCCATTCCATTTCCTTCTAATTTGTTACTTCATGTCCGGCTGTTTTAATGGTTGAACCGTTCATGTGTTTGACACGCGCAGCGATTTCCTTGTGGCGTCCATTGACCATCGGACGCGCTTGCGGATTTCCCAGATAACCACACGTACGTTTGACCACGTCTACTGTTCTAGGGTCGCTATTGCCACAGTTGGGACAAGCAAAGCCTCTCTCAGTTGGTTCAAAATCCCCTTCAAAGTCACACTTGTAGCAACGATCAATCGGAGTATTGGTTCCTAGATAACCGACACGGTCATAGGCATAGTCCCAAACAGCTTCCAGGGCTTTAGGATTTTGTTGAAGAACTGGATACTCACAATAATGAA
This sequence comes from Streptococcus oralis, assembly GCF_003944215.1. GTDB lineage: Bacteria > Bacillota > Bacilli > Lactobacillales > Streptococcaceae > Streptococcus > Streptococcus oralis_BI. Next base: position 144,358 of record NZ_RJVZ01000001.1, read on the forward strand.
TGAAACCACCTGACGCACCTGCTTCCGGATAAACTTTCTCAAAGTCTAATTTTTCAAACGGTGTTGGATTTTTCCGTACATCGTAGTGGAACGAGTTGGTGTAGTATTCCTTATCTGTGATATCCGGAATAGAGCCGAACTTCTCTGTATCCAAACGACAAAAACGGTCCGTCAAACTTTCAGATGGTGTTGAGTAGATAGAGAAATGGTAACCATATTGGTCAGACCACTCTTCCACTCGACGTTTCATATCACGAATGATATCAAGCGTGAATTCCTTGGCTTCAGGATTACTTTCCCAGCTGTTGCCAAAGAAGACAGTCGCCACTTCGTACAAACCGATGTAGCCCAGCGAAACTGTCGCACGACGATTATTGAAGAGTTGGTCTACACTTTCTTCTTTTCCGAGACGGCGGCCGAAGGCTCCATACTGATAGAGGATAGGGGCGTTCGCTGGTGTTGCTTCCTTGGTCCGTTCAACACGGTAAACCAGAGCATCTTCTGCGATGTTCATACGCTCGTTGAAGATTTCCCAAAACTTATTCAGATCCCCTTCAGACTCGAGGGCGATACGAGGCAGATTGACTGTCACAACACCTAGATTCATACGGCCTGAATTGACCTCGACGCCATTCTCATCCTTCCATCCTTGAAGGAAAGAACGGCAGCCCATAGGAACCTTGAAAGAACCTGTCAGTTCGATAATCTTATCATAGGACAAGACATCAGGATACATCCGCTTGGTTGCACACTCAAGAGCCAACTGTTTGATGTCGTAGTTAGGCGACCCCTCCTCTAAGTTGAGGCCTCTTTTTAACGTAAAGATGAGTTTAGGGAAGATGGCTGTTCGATGTTCTGAACCAAGACCCTTGATACGAATAGTCAAAATAGCTTTTTGAATTTCACGCTCAAAACGATTGGTTCCTAGACCAAAACCTAGAGAAGTAAAAGGTGTTTGCCCATTTGAAGTGAAGAGGGTGTTGATTTCATACTCGAGAGATTGCATGGCATCGTAGATGTCTTTTTGCGTTTTCTTCCAAGCGTAATCTTCCCGTTTTTCAGGTAAAACCCACTCTTCCGCATCCTTGAGATGTTTTTGGTAATTCTTCTCTGCATACGGAGCCAAGACCTCATCGATACGGTCAGCTGAACAGCCTCCGTACTGGCTAGAAGCGACGTTGGCGATGATTTGTGAAATCTGAGCTGTCGCAGTCTGGATAGACTTGGGACTCTCTACCTCTGCATTTCCAATCTTAAAACCATTTTCCAACATGCCTTTAAAATCAATCAAACAGCAGTTGGTCATCGGTGTGTAGGGGCTATAGTCCAGATCATGATAATGGATATCCCCTTTTTGGTGAGCATTGGCTACGTGCTTAGGAAGCATTTGCAAGCCGATTGATTTCCCAACAATCCCTGCTGTCAAATCACGTTGAGTGTTAAAGACATCACTGTCTTTATTGGCGTTTTCATTGACAACTGCCTGGTCTTTATTGAGAAGTTTATGAATGCTAAAGTTGATATCTGTCGCTTTTGAGCGTTCAAAATCCCTTTGTGTCCGATAAGTGATATACTCCTCAGCCAGCGCATATTCTTTGGCTTCAAGGAGTTCATGCTCTACGATATTTTGAATCTCGTAAATCTTGACACCTTGAGGGAAACGACTATGAATTTCCGCAACAATACGCTCAAGCAGCCCATTTAGACGTTTTTCGACCAAGGGTGTCACATCCATGACTTTGTCAGCCGCCTTGTGGAGAGCTTTGTCAATCTTGTCTACATCAAACACTACACGTCTACCATCTCGTTTTTCAACGAACAAAGTGGGAACGGTTGCAAGGTTTTCTTCTAATACAATCATATCCATGCTCTTTTCTATTTTTCTTCTTAAATGATATTATACCACTCCAAAAAGAAAAATCAATATCTTGTGTTAAAAATTCTAAAATTTTTAAAAATACACAAGATATTGATTTATTATTTAGATTTATAAAGCCTGAATTCCTTACTATCCGTCTGAACAAGCTCGTATTTTTCACTAAGTAGGCTCTCTACATCCGACCACAAGGCAACCTTTTGGTTGACCAAAATCATCTTCGGTTGATTTTCTTTCAAGTCATTGACTAGTTTCGTTTTATTCTCGTCGCTTGCAGTATAGAGCGTCGGTGTTACTAGAGAGCTTGGTGCCAAGCGTTCACTTGCTCGATAAAAATCTGGACGATCATCCCAAGCATAGACACGATCCTCAGAACTCGTTTGCTGTTTGACCAAGCTAGCAAGTTGCTCGCGTTCCTGATAAGTACTTGGATGCGAAATATAGCGACTCAAAACAGGTAGGAAAAGTAAATAGACAATCGCAACTAATGGTAGATAGAAATTTCCCTTGAGGTAGCGACCAAAGAGTGATGAAGAACGAACTCTTCGTCTACTACGACTGATACGATCAGAGCTTCCTTCTTTGATGTTGGTTAACAATAACAATGTCAGAAAGGGCAAAATCGCTGCCAAACGTGAGCCATGCAAAGGTTCCTTTGAAAGAATTAACAAAGAAAGAGTTACTAATAATCCTAAAATAGCGCCTATTGAGACAGCAGATTGCTGAGCTGACTTGGTCTGAAATAATCCTGAAAAGATCAATGTCAGAGTCCCAACACCGATGGATAGTAAACCATAGAAAGCAGCATTCTCCATAAGATTGGCATTTGAAAATAGACTAAGTGTATCTATTGGATACAAAGTATGGCTAATCGCATCACCAAAAGTTCCTGTTAAGACTGTATAGTAGCCAATTGGATAAAAAAGGAGAGAAAATCCTAGAGCTGATGCAAAAAATTGATACAAACCATGAGCAAATTTACGCTTGGCAATATTAAATCCAAACAAACTCAAGGCAAGTGTGGCTGCAAACAAGGTTGTGGGAATAGGTGATAGGAAGAAAGCCAGTGCTAAACTCATCCCAACTCGCAAGAAACCTTTATCGTTACTTGGATCATTCAGATAGTCAGCCACTAGGCTAAAACTATAAAACAGGAAAGGCAAGGCCACAACTACTGCATAGCTACCACCAAATCCCAGACTGCCTACAAGCAAATAGAAAACCAACAAAAGCTGTCTAGCCTGCTCTCCCTGACCTGTCAAGGTATCTGCGGACTTGAATAGAAAAACACCAGCTCCGAACAAGGCCAACCACTCCACCAAAGCAAAAAGGATATTCCCTTGAGAGAGATAGATTAGTACGTAATAAAGCAGTCCATTTGAACCATAATAATCCGTGTAAATCTGCCCACTCTGATGTAGCGCCCAACCAGTATAAAGATCTTGCATCTGTTGGGGGCTCACCAAACCAAAGATCAGAGGCAACATTACAGAAACAGCTGTAGCAGCTAGACTCCAAATCACCATACTAAAAAATGGAAGCGGAGTTCGTTTCTTACCCCCTCGCCCTAGTCCAAATTCAGACTCTTGATCCAGCCATTCTCGATACTGGTATCGAGATCCTTCTAGCTGTTCGTCTTTTTCCTCGTATACGTTCATTCAATTTCTCCTCTAAGTTTATCTGTTTTAGTATATCAAAATCTTACAGGAATGTCAGCTAGGGATTGATATTTCCTTAACTTCTTATCTAGCTTAGCATAGCGTTCAATCTCTCGAAAACGGTGTAAACTACTTGTTTGAAACTCTAGGATAAAATCATAGTCTTCTTGATTTAGCATTTTCATCCTCCTGCTTATCTATTCGCAAAAATACAAAAATAAGATCCAGCCTTGGGCTAGATCTTGATGGATAGTTAGAGCATAGGCGCAAACAACTGGACAATTTCCTTGATCAGGCTTTGATACCAGCTTGTTTTGATGGTGTGGGGATAAATTTCTTGAGAAACTTTAAAAATCTCTTCGAAGTCTCTTTCAATATCGATGATGGACTGCGTCCTATAAAGCAAGACGGCATTTTCATAGTGGTGAAGCAAACTCCGATAGTCAAAATTGATGGTTCCCACAGTAGCTGCCTCTCCATCGACAAGCATTTGCTTGCTATGAAGAAATCCCGGGCTGTACTCATAAATACGAACCCCTGCAGATAGCAAGTCTGGATAGGCTCCCCGAGTAACTAACTGAATAACCTTCTTATCTGGGATACACGGCGTCACAATTCGCACATCTACCCCTCTCAATGCTGCATTTTTGATACTCTCGGTTAGATCATAGTCAGCGATCAGATAAGGAGTCGTGATATAGACGTAATCTGTAGCTTGATTAATAAGATTTTGGTAGACCGTTTTTCCTACCTGAGCTCGGTAGATGGGTTTTGGCCCACTACTGTAAGGGATACAAAGCCCCATCCCATCTCTAGGTTGATTTTCGAGATGGTATTGGTCAAAGTCACTAATTTCCCCACGGTTGATATACCAAGTTGATAAAAAGAGTCTAGTAAAAGCTTTAACCGCTGATCCATCTAGGCGAATACCGCTATCCTTCCAATAACCAAAGCGCTCGATATGGTTGATATACTCATCGGCCAGATTGACACCACCTGTATAGGCAATTTGACCATCGATAACCATGATTTTACGGTGATCACGGTTGTTATAAGCAACGGTCAAGCGTGGAATCACCTTGTTAAATTTGTGGGTTTCAATTCCTAGACCGCGAAGCTGGATGGTGTAATCTCCAGGCAAGGTTGCCATACAACCAATATCATCATAGAGAAGTTTCACCTCTACTCCTTGAGCAGCCTTTTCTTCCAAAATCTCCAAAATGCTGTTCCACATCAAGCCTTCTTCGATGATATAGTATTCGAGAAAGATAAATTTCTCAGCTTTTTTGAGATCCTCCAACATCTGGCGCCACATACTTTCACCTGAAGGGAAGAAATGGGTATCTGTTCGATTATAGACATCCGCATTCGTATCCATACTGAGGAGGGATTTGATGACTCCGTAAGCCGACTTATCCTCTTCCTTTAACTCCAAACGGAGGGTTCTGCTATTATCCTCTCTGTCAACCATTGATTGAAGCTGCTTTAGCTGTTTCATTTCTTTTTTCGATAGACGGCGTTCTCCAAACATGATATAGAGCAAGGGGCCAAATACTGGCACAAAGGCTACTAACAGCCATGTTACCTTACTCTCAGGATTCATGGACCGATTGACAATCGATACAATGGTCGCTAAGCTTACTAAAATGACAAGGATAATCCAGAGAATCGGAGCCATCTGTCCTAGATAGATAAATAAACCAAAGACGATAAACAACTCTGCCAACATAATGGTAATACTAAAACCATATTTGGACATGAGTAGCTGCATTTTTCTAGCTGTCATACATCCCCTTCCTTTTCTAACATTCTCCTTAACCGCTTGATAAACTAATGTTTCTACTAGTATACCTCAGTTCAGGGGGAGATGGCAACCTTTTACCTTTGCTAAAGTTCCAGCCGTTCCGTGTTTAGATGATTGTTACAATTTCAGAGCCAACATATTGACCGTCATACCAGCTGCGGTTCCCATAAGGTAGACGACATCTCCCTCCTTGACCAGCCCATGATCTAAAGAATAAGCCAAGCCAAACGGTACAGAGACTGACACCATATTTCCATAGTCAGTGACGAGATTGAGGTACCGATCCTCGGCCACACCTAGTTTTTCCATGACCAAAGGAAGAGCGCGACTTGCTTGGTGAGGAATGATATAGTCCACGTCTGCCAAGGCTAGCTGTGTTTTTTCTTGAAACTCTTCAAACATGACTGGGATTTTACGAGCAGACAAGAGGAGGATTTTCTTCCCCTTCATGTCAAACATATAGTTGGTCTTAGTCGCTTCAGAGTACTCTTTTGGTTGAAAAGAAGTCAGACCTCCACGAATCTCCGTATCGTGAGCCCCTTCTGACCAAGTACGTTGGAGACTTGCAATGACCCCTTTTTCCTGATGACTTTTTTGGAAAATAAAGGCTGCTGCCCCATCACTAAAGAGTTCAAAACTTTCTTTTTGCTTGGGATTTAGCCCTAAACTTCCAACCTCACTAGACACAATCAAGACACAATTGTATTCGCCCGCCTCAATCAAGTGGGACATGGTCGATAGAGCAGAAATAAAGCTGGTACAGGTCGTATTGATATCCATAGCCGGGATTGAGAGTTCTTTTGCCACGCGCTCATGAATCAAGGCAGCCGTACAAGGAATAGGCTGAACACCAACTGCACTAGCTGATACAAGACAATCGATATCTTTAATATCCAGATTTGCATGTTCAAGTGCACGCTGGATAGCTCCTTCTGCCAAGTCAAGTTGCGTTTCTTCATTTTCAACTACACGATAACGGGTCTGGTCTTTAAATTGCACTGTATGCTTTGGAAGGCAAATACCATAACCTGCTATTTCTACATGTCTTTTTACTTCTGTCATTGTCTTTTTTCCTTTCATAAACGTTGGATACGTTTGAGTTTACGGCTAGTATCCCAGTGATAATCTGAAAATTGGATTTGAGGAACTATGAACTCTTTTTGCTGGGCCAAGAGTTGGAACTGTGCTAAAATTGCTGTCTCTACGTCCTCATCTCGTTGGCTTAGACAAACTTCCACTAATTTCTCGGAATGTTGCTTAACTTGGTAATCTCCTACATTCTCCACAAAGAGGATGCAACGTCTGATAAAGTCTGGATAGATAGTTACCTGCCCCCCATTCTGCCCTTCAAAGTAGAAGATATCATCAGAACGTCCTTCGACCTTGTCAATCCGTGTATAGCAGGAGCCACAGGGACAAGGCTCCGGATTTTCAACCAAAATATCATTGAGCTGGTAGCGATAAACAGGCTGACTGCTTCGTTTAAAGTCCGTAATCACTGGATAAAAACGGCGGTCGTCTAGATACTGCTTTTCCACAAAGATAATGTCTTCGTTGAGATGTAGATTACCAGCTGAGCAAGTGCAGGCTAGGAAACCTTCTGTCGCCTGATAAACTTGGTCAATGATGGATAGAGAAAAGGCTTCTGCGATCCGTCCCCTATCACTATCTTCCAAGATTTCCGCCACCGAAACGATTTTTTGTGGGTGAATAGCTAACTCTCCATCCTTGAGACGCTTGCTCAATTCAAGCAACATCGAGGCTGGCGCCACAATAATCGTTGGTTGATAGTTGTTGAGTCGCTCGATATGCTCATCTGTATGTTTGAAAATATCAAAATACTCTAGACGAATGAGCGCCGTATTGATAGTCTGATAGAGTTCATTATCAGCTCTCAGGAAAAAGGCGATGCGGTGTCCAAAAAGCTGACCCTTTGGCAACATCTTTGCCAAGATAGCCGCAGCCCACATACTTCGCTCTTTCTCTGTTGTGATAAAGAGCCCCCGATGTCCAGACGTCCCTGAAGACAGACCGACGGCTACTTCGCCTTTAAGTTCAATGAAGTCACGGGTCTTCTCACTTTCAATAGCCAAGCTCAAGGCTTCATCTCGATCCACTCCTTGGGTGTTGAGCTCATTGAAATGTTCCATCATAAAGGCCTTGTCCATATGGTCAAAGTTGCTAGGAACTCCATTTTTAAAGTAGGGCGACTCTCGCTTTAAAAAGTCCATATAGTTGGTTAATTGCTTTTTCTGATAGTTTTCTAAAGCTTCTCGAGATTTGAAATGATGAAGCCAACGCGTTTGGATAAAGGTTTTAAGAAAGGTTATTTTTTTCATACAAAATCCGCTCGATCCTTTCTACAGGGTCATGGCTAACAACTACCTCAATACCGTCTCTCAAGACTTCCTCCAGAAACTCTGTCCCCTTGATATAGTCTGCCTTATTGTCCTGCACCAGGGAAGGAAGCAGGTGCATCTGCTTGGTGTAAGGCAAGAGGTCAATTCCCCAACAGAGGTCTGCTGCGATGAGAAGATTAAGCTCTGAAAGGTACAGACAGGCTTGCCCCCTAGCATGCCCATCAACAGAAGCTACTAGGATACTGCCATCTCCGAAAAGATCACAAATCGGACGATAGGGAAATCCCGAGTGATGCTGGTCAGTTCTGATAATGGTTAGATTTTCTTCAAAAGAAGCTGGCAAAAACTCCTTGAAAATCAAGTCTTTCAAATTAGGTTTTTGGTAGACTTCATATACTTCTTTGGTCAGGATAAAGGTTGCATGAGGAAAGAAACTAGCCCCTCCCAGATGATCTGGATGTAAATGAGATAGAAGGACATAGTTTATTTCTTCTGGTTTGATTCCCTTCGCTTTCAGTAAATGTGAAATCTGGTCCTTCTCCGTCATTTGAACAGGTGTTCCTAGACGATAAAAACCATAGCGAAGCTTCGTCTTAATATCATAGTGATAGCCAGTATCATATAGCAAATAGCCCTTGTCTCTGTGTTTGATAAGAAAAACACCTGCTGGAAAGGTCATCTTTTTATTCTTGACTCCCTTGAATAGCAAACCTGTATAGCTAGTACAGTAGCCTGCTGGGAAATAATCAATTCTTTCGATAATCTTGGACATATTGTTCAATCCCTTCCGAAATACTGATTTGAGGGCGATACCCCAAGTCTCGCTCCGCCTTGCTGATGTCTAGCGTCTGGCTATAACGGAGCAGATAATAGGTATAGCGTGTTAGAGCCGGCTCTCCTTTGAGTTTCAAGGTCTTATAAAGAAACTCTAGACTACTGGCAATAACTGAAAGAAGAGGAGCCGGCACTTTTCTGTATGTTATCGGATAGTCCAGTCCTCTCAAGGTTTCTTCTATCAAATCCTTAAAGGCTCTTGGTTCCCCGTTGGTAATATTATAAACTTCGCCACTAGCTTGAGGAGCCTCTAGAGCCAAGCGAATTGCCAGAGCGACATTTTCCACACAGGTCATATCCATGAGCTGACGACCGTCCCCTATTAAGGGAATGCCAATCTTCTGACTGAGTTTGAGAACTCGGGGCAAAATACTGGTATCCCCAATCCCAAAAAGCCCACGAGGTCGTAAGATAATACTCGGAACATCGGGATAATCCTTAAACAGCTTCTCCGAAGCCAGCTTACTACGAATGTAGTTGTTAAGATTATTTTCCTGAGGCTCATCGCTTTCTTTGATAGCAAGCTGATCTCGAGGCGCAGCATAGATGCTCGGCGATGATACATAAACTAAACGCTGAATACCGGCCTCTCGACAAGCATCCAGAACATACTTGGTTCCCAAGACATTTGTCTGGTAGAAATCCTCCCAAGGACCCCAAACGGTAGAAAGAGCACCCGCATGCACAGCCATGTCCATCCCCTGACAAGCCTGAGCCAAATCCTCTTGCTTGGTCAAATCTCCCTGAAAAAATGTTACTAAGGAATTTTCCAAAGACTGACCTGCCTTGGGATTGCGTCCAAAAGCGCGTACCTGATAGCCCTGCTGACTGAGCTCTTCAACAACATACTTGCCTAGAAAGCCCGTAGCACCTGTTACCAATACTTTCTTCATTTTTTACTTCTCCTTGTCCCCTAAGAGCCGATGTATTTCGCTCTTCAGAATCTCTGTTGGCTGATAGACTTGGGCTGCGCGACTGAGTTTGTTCAAGTCTGGCCAGTCATCTCCAGCCAATAACTCATCAAAAGCTCGCCCAATCGCTTCCGTATCCTCTCGTTTAGCAGTCAGGGCAATCCCCGCCTCTAAGCCACGAACCGCATAGTCATACTGATCATAGTCATGAGGGAGAATCAAGGCAGGCTTGCCATAGATAATACATTGGTAAAAAATACCCGCACCGCCATGATGAATTACATAATCCATCTGAGAAATGTATTCCTTATAGGGAAGATAGGATGCTACCGAAACATTGTCCATGATCTCCTCACATTGGAAGTCTTGTCCGCCAAACCCCAGAGTCACAAAGAAGTGACAGTCTGGATGGGCTTTTGCCAATTGTTGGGTCTGGTAGAGGAGGTTGTCTTTAGCCCATGCTAGCTGAGTCCCGCAAGATACGAGGACTTTCTTATGATTTGCATAAGGAGCCAAATCTAGGGGATAATTCTCTGCCCTCTCAATCGAAGACCCAAAAGGTCCCACCCAAAGGTAATGCTCTGGAAAACCACTTTTCAGCTCCAACTCTTTCATCCCAATCCCTAAGATAGAATAGGGGGAATAGATAGTTTCTTGACCTTTCTGATTGTAGAACTTAAAATCGTAACGTTTTAAGCGTTCTCTCAATAAAAAGGTTACGATTCGTTTCCCTAAACGAGTCACTTTTCTCCCCAGCCATTGCTGGACAGATTGGAACGGTGTCTTTGGACTGCCCATTCCTCCAAAGAAACAAGGCGGTCCATCTGTCGTTTCAATGGCAAATTGTGTCGCCATGGTTGTTATCCAAGGAATTCCCAACTGTTCCGCTACTAACCCCCCAGATAAGGTGATGAAGTCGGCAATCACAATATCAGGTCGATTTTCCTGCCACTCTTGCACTAGTTGGTCAGACACCACATCGATCAAATCAAGACTAGCTGACAACTGTCGATAAGCAGAAATAAGGTTTAATTGCCCTTCATTGTTGGCTACGCGCTCAAATTCATCTACAGAATTTTCTAAAATGGGAATCACCTGGAATCCCATCTCCTCTGCGACAGCTTTTCGTTGCGGTCCTGTAAATAATCGAATCTCATACAAGGGATCCTTCAACAAGGGTGCGAGTAGATTCAAGGTTGGGAAGAGATGCCCACTTAAGGGCACTACAACCACATCAATTTTGATTTTTCTCATATGTCTAGGATAGCAAATTTTTAAAAAAAGAACTACCAAAATGATAGTTCTTCCCAGCATTATTTAGCTTCTTTTTCACTTTAAGAATTAGAACAATTCTTTATAGAAGGCAATAGTTTCTTCTAAGGTTGGCATAAATGGATTTCCTGGTGCACAGGCATCGATCAAAGCATTCTTAGAAAGGTAGTCAAAGTCAAAGTCTTTTTCTTGGATACCGAGTTCAGTGAGTTTCTTCGGAATACCTACTGTTTCAGACAGTTTCTCAATTTCAGCGATAGCATAGTCCGCACATTCTTGGTCTGTTTTTCCTTCAACATGGAGTCCCAAGGCCTTGGCTACATTGCGAAAAGCTTCTGGTACCCGTTTGGCATTTTCACGTTCAACAACTGGGAGAAGCATGGCACAGCAGACACCATGTGGCAAGTTATATACTGCACCGAGTTGGTGAGCCATTGAGTGAACATAGCCCAGACCAGCATTGTTAAAGCTCATACCACCGAGGAAGATGGCATTGACCATAGCCTCACGCGCTTCAATATCATGGCCATTTGCCACAGCACGAGGGAGGTACTCCTTGATGAGTTCAATAGCTCCGATAGAGAGTTTCTTGGTCACATTATAAGCACCTGGTGTTACCAAGGCTTCGACAGCGTGAGTAAGAGCATCCATACCTGTCGCAGCTGTCAATCCTTTCGGTTTTGAAAGCATAAGTTCCGGATCATTGACTGAGATGAGGGCGAGGCTGTTCTTATCTACCATTACCATCTTGACCTTGCGTTCTTCGTCAGTAATGACATAGTTAATGGTGATTTCTGCTGAAGTTCCAGCTGTTGTATTGATAGCAACTACTGGCAATCCTTTTTTAGCAGACTTGTGGAGGCCTTCGTAGTCCTGTGGTTTGCCACCATTTGTAGCGATGATAGAGATACAACTAGCCGCATCCTGTGGAGAGCCTCCCCCAAGACTGATGATGAAGTCACATCCATGCTCTTTCAGGGCAGCCACTCCGTCTGTGACGTTCTTGCAAGTAGGATTTGGCTCCACATCGCTAAAGATCACATATTCGATCCCTTCAGCATCTAGTGGTTTTAGGACCTTAGGTAAAATATCACTTCCTTCGATGAACTTGTCTGTCACCAAAAGGGCCTTCTTATGCCCAAGTTCCTTGATATACGGACCTACTTCATTCACAACACCTTTACCAATAAGGTTAACTGATGGAACGTAAAATGTAGCCATATGCTTTTCCTCCTGCGCCTCTGCGCTATTTGATTATTTACTATCAGTATACGATGTTATAGGGTGTTTTACAAATATTTGTAAGCGTTTTAAGTAAAAAAACAGTAAAGAAGTACTGGTCACGTTTTTAAACAAAAAAGCTCCAAAAAGATGGATTTTATCTCATTGGAACTTTTGCTTAATCATTATTGTTTCGTTAAGACTATTCGGTCAGATGCCTCTCGGTCCATATCATCGATAATCATTTGATTACCATTAACCGCATAAATTTTAACATCATCTCCGATAATGACACGTTGATTTTCCAGCTCAAAACTAACTTGTTTGATTTCCTTATCTCCATCTGGCTCGACCTCAGTCCATGTACCAGTTTTACCTGTTACAACAAGAGTAATCTGGTCATTCTCATCTTTTCCGGTATAGGTACCATCGATGTTCGTAGGTTGAGCTACAGTAGTGTCCTGACTTGAGGAGGCTTGTGGTTGGCTGGCACTTGTTGCAGCGCTAGAAGATGACTCTTGTTGAGTAGATGGTTGCTGAGCAGATTGCTGGGTAGGTGCTTGTGTCTTAGATCCACAAGCTGCTAAAAGACTAAGAATTGCTAGGGAAGCAATAGAAAGTGTGAATGTTTTTGTTTTCATAGCGATTTCCTTTCTTTTGTGCCAATGTTTTGCTGGATCAGTTTCCAGATGTACCTCCTACCTCAAGTATAGCAACTTAAACCTAGAAGGTCAACTAGTCCCATCGCTTCCTAGCAAACTCGCTCGTACTTCCGAGATAAAGTAGAGTGACCCCGTCACGAAAAGCAGGTCCTGATCATTGGCCTTTTCTTCGAATTCTCTGATGAAATCTCCATAAGACGGAATCAAATCGTAACCCGCCACATCCTTCTCATCAAAAGAACCTTGGTAGTCAAAGCCCGTTACCTTAAGTTCCACCTGAGGCAACTGCTCAGATAGATAGCCTAACATCCCTTGATAATCCTTGCGTTTAAGGGCACCAAAAAGGATACGGACTTGATAGCCTTGTTGAATTTTCTCTTGGATAAACTCGACCAACCGGGTTAAGGCTGGAAGATTGTGAGCCCCATCTAGGTAGATTTGCGGACGAATTCGTTCCAATCGACCTGCCCAGTAAGTTTCTTTCAAAGCCTGTCTCACAAGCTCTTCTTCGACTTTTTCCTCTCTTGACGCCATAAAAAGAAGAAAGGTTTGTAAAGCCAAGGCGGCATTTTCTTGCTGATAGGTACCTTCCAAACCGATTTCAAGCCGTGAAAAACTTGCTAGCCTACTTGAAAAATTACTATCTTTCAAGGTGAAGTCTTGCCCCGCTCGATAAAGAGCTACGTCCAACTCTTTTGCTCTTTTTTGACAGACAAGCTCAGCTTCTGGAGCAAGCTTGGCAATGACCGCCTTCTTTCCAGCCTTGAAGATACCAGCTTTCTGCTCTGCTATTTCCTCCAGACTATCGCCCAAGGTCTCCTGATGATCTAGACCAATCGAAGTAATAACTGCAATCTCGCCTGTTACGACATTAGTCGTGTCAAGCAAACCACCAATCCCCACCTCTAGCAGGACTAGATCCACGTCCTGCTCTTTAAAGTAAAGCAAAGCAATCAAGGTCAACAACTCAAAGAAAGACAAGTTGTCATGTGTTTCCAAAAGAGCTTTTTCCATCTCCTTGACTTGGTTAGCTGTACGAATAAAATCTTCATCAGCAATCGGTTGTCCATTGATACAAATTCGATCATTGATACTGATGATATGAGGAGAGGTAAAAGTACCAACTTTTTTTCCATGAGCTGCAAATAACTCCCTCATAAAGGCAATAGTTGATCCCTTGCCATTGGTCCCTGTCACGTGGATAATGGGATAAGTCTTCTCAGGATTCCCCAGCAAATCCACTGCTTGCTGCATTCGTCCAAGTCCAGATCTAAAGTTTAAACCAATCCGACTATGAAGCCATTCTTCTACTTCAAACATGCATATCTCCTTAACAAAAGTACATTCCACTACCACAACAAAGTATAATTGCAAGTAAAAAGCGAGGTCGGGACAAAAATCCCGACCTCTTACCTGGTTAGCTAATCACTAGCTACTATGAATTTTAGCGCAGGGCTAAAAACGTCCACTGGACTTACTTACGGTCTTTATTTTTAGCGTAAGGGTAAAAATATTCCCCAGACTTACCAGTTCTCTCTTAGTTAAAGGAACTGGGGTAAAAATATCCCCCGGATATTTTTACTCCTCCATAAAGCTGTTGAAGACTTCTTCAATCATGTTCCATTCGTCTTCTGAGTCTTCTGGGATTGGTTGCAATTCGCCTTCTGTTCCGTCTTCATTTTCGATGAATGAGTAGGCTTGGATTTCAACTTCACCATTTTCATCTTCTTCTGCGTTAACTGGCACTAGAAGAACATAGTTCTTACCAAATTCTTCTTTCCCGTCGATGGTCAAAAGAATTTCAAATAAGGTTTCATTTCCTTGCTCGTCTACTAGTGTAATCAATTCACGTTCTTCGTGATCGTGGTTGTGATCGTGTGACATAGTTTCTCCTCTGTCTTAAAATTTTCTATCTAAATAATTTTGCAAAATCAGCTGAGCAGCCAACTTATCAATAACTTTCTTGCGTTTGTTACGGCTGATATCTGCTTGTTCAATCAACATACGTTCCGCAGCAACGGTCGTCAAGCGCTCATCCTGATAGTCTACTGGCAAACCAAAGAGTTCTTCTAGCTTGGCACCATAGGCTTGACTGGCTTCTACTCGCGGACCGCTGGTATTGTTCATGTTTTTTGGCAAACCTACTACAAAGCGTTCTACCTTGTAGCTGTCAACCAATTCCTTGATACGGTCAAAACCAAACTGGCCCTGATCCTCATTAATCTGGATGATTTCAAGTCCCTGAGCAGTGAAGCCTAGTGGATCGCTAATAGCCACCCCTACTGTTTTTGAACCAACGTCCAATCCCATAATTCTCATAGATTATAGATCGACTCCTTGTCCCTTAAGGTAGTAGCGTACCAGTTCTTCAACAATTTCATCACGCTCATACTTACGGATTTGATTTCGTGCATTGTTGTAACGAGGAACGTAGGCAGGGTCTCCACTCAATACATAACCGACGATTTGATTTATCGGATTATAACCCTTTTCATTCAGAGAAGCATAGACATCTGTCAACGTTTCACTGATTTCCTTCTTGTTGGAATCATCCAATTTAAAACGTACAGTTTCTTCAGTAAATCCCATTCTAACACCCTCTTTCCTTAGAATAGTACTATTATAGCATATTTCCTTACGTTCTACAATTAAGTCAATCCATTTATTTGGATTTTCTTACTGTTCTGTCGCACCATTTGCCACTCTGTCTGCGATATATTGGCTTGGTTCATTTTTCAAAAGAGTCTCTAAGCCAAGATTTTTCAAATAATCTGTCTGTGACGCCTTTTTGACATCCAAGACTTGTAAATCATAGGTCGTTGTGGTCTGGATTTCAGTCTCACTGAGCAGTTTGGTTTCAAGTGTAAAACCTGCCAATTTGCGCGCTTCCTGAAGCATTTCATCCTTTTCTTCTGCTTCTAAAAGAGCTTTTTGAGTTTCTTCAAGACCGTGGTCAGCGATAAAGGATTTCAATTCCTCACTTAAGGGCCGTATCTGCCGAATAACCAATTTTAGAAATTGTTTCCCTTTATAGGTGATGGTTTGCGTTTGCTTGACGCCATCTCCTGACTCAGGGAAAATCAAAGTCTTGGTCACAACCGTATTCTTTTCCGCATTTTCCAAAACGGGCAGAGTAGACTGGAGCGTTTCGGATTCATGTTTTGAACTGGATGTCGTTTCCTTCTTTTGGCCACATCCTGCAAGTAGCAGGAGGAGAGTAGCTGCGCCAATTACTATCTTTTTCATAATTCCTCACATAATTTTTTGATAAAAAATGAACAAGGCTAGGAGATACCCCAGCCTCGATGTTTATAGAGCTGCACGCAAACGTGCTTCTGCATTTTCTACATTACGGACAGAGCGTGGTAAAAAGGCACGGATATCATCTTCTTTGTAACCGACCTGCAAACGCTTCTCGTCAACTAGAATAGGACTTTTTAAGATCCGTGGTGTTTCCATGATTAAGTTGAGTACTTCATTGACACTCAAATCTTCGATGTCAACTCCTAAAGCTTTCGCATAGCGGTTTTTTGATGATACAATGCTGGCAATTCCATTATCTGTCTTTGTCAGAATATCAAGTAGTTCTTCTCTCGTAATCCCTTCTTTACCAAGGTTTTGTTCTTTATAACTTAACTGGTGTGCGTTGAGCCAAGTCTTCGCTTTCTTACAGCTTGTGCAACTGGAGACGGTATAAATCTTAATCATGTGCCTACCCCTTTCGCTACATGTTACTATCAGTTTAATCTATTATACCATAAAAAACATCCGACTTGCGACCTATTTTTAAAAAAATTTAACTTTTTTAGCGATTTCCGTACTTTTTTCTTGACAAAATCAATTTATAGCCAACTTTTAAATTTTTTGATATAGATTCGTTTCACTACTGTAACACTGATCATATAGAAAACGATGATCAAAAGCAAAAAGAGGAAATAAATTGGTTCTAAAGGGGTTAAATGAAGCAGGCTAGCAATTGAAGAGTAGGGAAGGAAGGTCACAAAGCTAGCTGCTAGCAAGGTTGTTCCAAGAACAAACCATGATGGACGACTTTGTAAGAAAGGAAGCTTTGCTGAACGAAGCATATGGATAACCATGGTTTGGGACCACATGGATTCAATGAACCAACCAGTCTGGAACAAGATGATAAAGCCCCTTGCAGAATCTGCTCCATGAACATAAGCATAACCTGTCGCCATTGGGACAATGACAAAATAGAGCAAGATAAAGGTCAAAATATCAAAGGCAGAAGAAATCGGACCCATCCAAATCATAAAGCGAGTAATAGACTTGGCCTCCCACTTATGAGGCTTCTTCAAGAAGTCTTCATCCACATTATCAAATGGCAAGGCAATGCAAGAAAGATCATAGACTAGATTTAACACAATCAAGTGAATCGGAGCCATAGGAAGGAAAGGTAAAAAGATACCAGACACTAACAGAGAGAAAATGTTCCCGAAATTAGAGCTGACCGTCATCTTGATATATTTGGTCATATTAGCATAGACTTTCCGTCCTTCAACCAGCCCTTTTTCAAGCACCATCAAATCCTTATCTAGCAAAATGACATCAGCCGTTTCTTTGGCAATATCTACTGCTGTATCAACAGAAATCCCCACATCTGCCACTTTCATAGAAGGGGCATCATTGATTCCATCTCCCATATAGCCGACACAATGTCCATTCGATTTGATTTGTAAAATGATTCGTGCTTTTTGATCAGGAGAGAGTTTGGCAAAGACAGTCACCTTCTCAACTGCTTGGGCCAATTCCTCATCTGTCATGGCATCAATATCAGAACCCAACAAGATTTGATCAACGTCTAAACCAACTTTTTCGCATACTGCTTGGGTTACCTTCTCATTGTCCCCCGTCAAGATCTTTGTTTGAACACCGTGTTCTAACAAAGCTTGGATAGCAGGTGCTGCTGATGGTTTTGGTGGATCTAGAAAGGCAAGATATCCTGTTAGAATCATCTCTTTTTCATCTTCAACGGAGTAAGCAAAACCTTCTTTTAGACCTGTTTTATAAGCGACTCCCAAGACTCGCAATCCCTGTTGATTAAGTTGATCTACTTCTTTTAAGATTTCCACTCGGATATCATCCGTCAGAGGGCTAATCTGACCTTGATATTCCACATGGGTTGAAATCGCAAGCATTTCCTCTAGGGCACCCTTGGTTACCAAACTAACAACTTCGTTCTCATCCTTGACGATGACACTCATGCGTCTGCGTTCAAAATCAAATGGCAATTCATCTATTTTTTGGAAGCTAGTATCCAAATTTTGTAGAATAGCGTGTTCTTTAGCTTCTTTTTCAGTTCTACTGATAATGGCACGGTCCATCAAGTTTTTTAAACCGGTTTGAAAATAGGAATTGAGATAGGCACGTCTCAACACAGACAAATCCAAATCTCCATGTATATCCAAAGGATATTCAAGGACAATTTCGTCTTGGGTAAGGGTTCCCGTTTTATCCGTGCATAGGATATCAATAGCACCTAGATCTTGTATGGCATTGAGTTTTTTGATGACGACTTTTTCCTTGGCCATGATAATGGAGCCTTTTGCTAGACTGGCCGTGATGATCATGGGAAGCATCTCAGGTGTAAGCCCGACACCCACACTCAAGGCAAATACGCCTGCTTCTAACCAATCTCCATCTGTCAAGCCATTGGAGAGAAACACGATGGGAACCATGACTAACATCAAACGGATTAAGAGCCAAGAGATGCTGTTCATCTCCCGCTCAAAAGAGGTCGGTTCGTCATAGGTATTGAGGGTCTGCTCGATTTCTCCCATCATGGTGTCATCACCGACCGCTAGAATCAAAGCCTTAGCACTTCCTGATATCACGTTGGTTCCCATAAAGGCGAGCGCTTCTGCTTCTAGCAGACTATCAAAATTTGACTGACTCATTTTGGATAAGGCCAGTTTTTCAACCGAATCACTTTCACCTGTCAAACCAGACTGTTGGACAAAGAAATCTCGTGATTCAATTAAAATAAGGTCTGCTGGAATCATATCCCCAGCACTTAATTTGACTATATCTCCAACGACCAAATCTTCAATTGCGACCTCTAAACTCTGGCCTTCGCGAATAACTGTGGCTGTGTTCACAATCATTTTTGATAGATTGGTCGCGGCCTTGTCGCTTCGCAGTTCTTGGACAAATCGAATGCCACCAGAGATTAGAACGAGAACGACGATGATGATAGAGGTCGTCGGATCTTCTTGTCCAGGCTTCGCCAACCAGACATTGGTCACCATGGAGATCATAGCGATGACCAGCAGGATGATTGTAAATGGATTGATAATAGATTCGTAAATCTTTTTAAGGATACTGTCTTCTTGACCCTTGGTGATGGTGTTTTCACCATATAGGTCACGATTTTTCTCCACCTGCTCCTCAGTCAAGCCTGTTAGACTTGTCTTATAAAAAGATAGAGTTTCGTTTAAAGGTGTGTGAATAGCTACTGCTAATCTTTCTTTTGTAGTTTTCATTGGTTTCTCCTATCTGTATGAATGATGTGTTTCATACACAGAGACCAATCACTTTATAAGGGCAGAATGACACAAATCAGCGATTGGCTGTGTATGTGCGGTTCTGGATGATCGTCAATTTGCATCGTTTGTCTCCTTTCCTTGTTCTAAAACAGTAGAAAATCCCACCATAAAATGGCAGGATTAAAAAACTAATTATCTGTTTTTTCGTTCAAGCTTTAACTCCATAGGGCGATGAAATGAGCTTAGTCTTGGCCTTCGCGACCAGGACTGTTGACCAACGAGTAGTGTCTCCACTGCTTTGCGGTAGTCATCCGTATCCCTATGGTAGCCTCACCTACCGTTTTCGTTTATCAGTATAAACCTTTAAAATATAAAAGTCAATGATTTATCTTAATTTTCTTAAATAACAATTAATTCCTTCGGCGCTAGAGTCAACAATTCGCAACCGTTATCTGTAATTAAGATATCATCTTCAATACGAACGCCGTATTTCCCTTCAATATAAATACCTGGTTCATCAGTCAAGACCATACCAGATTTAATGACTTCTTTCGAAGTTTGGCTAAAATAAGGTTCTTCGTGGATATCCAGTCCGATACCGTGTCCAATACCGTGGGTAAAGTAGTCACCATAGCCTGCCTCGATGATAATATCACGAGGGATTTTGTCAAAGTCGCGGAAACCTAATCCTGCCTTAGCTTGATCAATCAGAGCTTGGTTGGCTTTCAGAACCGTATTGTAAATCTCTGCCTGCTCGTCACTGACATGACCTAAATAAATGGTCCGTGTCATATCACTGACATAGTGGTCGTAGAGGCAGCCGAAGTCCATGGTAATGGCTTCTCCAACTTCAACTGGTTTGTGCATCGGATGAGCATGGGGTTTTGAAGAGTTGATACCACTTGCTAAAATGGTATCAAAAGACAAGCCTGCCGCTCCTAGCTCACGCATGCGGAAATCAAGGAAGTTGGCAATTTCGATCTCAGTTTTTCCAGGTTTGATAAAGTCAAGCGCATCGCGAAAAGCTTGGTCTGAGATAGAACAAGCCTTGCGAATAGTCGCAATCTCTTTCTCATCCTTAATCATACGAAGTGCTTCTACAAACTGAGTCTGTGGAAGCAAGTCGATCCCTGCAAAAGCTGCCTGCATACGATGGTAATAAGAGACCGAAATCTCGTCCTCAAAACCGACGCGAGACAAGCCCATATCCTTAACAATGCCTGCAATGACAGCCAATTCATCACGGTCAGCCACAATCTCAAAACCTGTCACTTCTTGTTTGGCTGCAATGATATAGCGAGAGTCTGTCACCAAGACCTGACGGTCACGGCTGATAAAAACGGTTCCGTTTGAGCCCCAAAAGCCGGTCAGGTAATAGACGTTTTTAAGGTTGTTGATGATGATGCCATCTAGTTCTTTTTCTTGCATTTTAGCTAGAAATGCTTGCACACGTTTATTCATGATATAACTTTCCTTTCAAATAGTGTCCTGTGTAGCTGGCTTCATTGGCCGCTACTTCTTCTGGAGTTCCTGTTGCGATGATGGTTCCACCACCGACACCGCCTTCAGGTCCCAAATCGATAATATGGTCTGCCGTCTTGATAACATCTAGATTGTGCTCGATGACGAGGACTGTATTGCCATCGTCGACAAAGCGAGCCAAGACTTTAAGCAAGCGAGCGATGTCCTCAGTATGAAGTCCTGTCGTCGGCTCATCCAGAATGTAGAATGACTTACCTGTTGAGCGTTTGTGGAGTTCACTAGCTAACTTCATACGCTGGGCTTCTCCACCTGAAAGGGTGGTGGCTGGTTGTCCTAACGTTACATAGCCCAACCCTACATCCTTGATGGTCTGGAGTTTGCGTTGAATTTTCGGAATGTGTTGAAAAAATTCCACCGCATCATTAACTGTCATATCCAAGACCTGCGAAATGTTCTTTTCCTTGTAGTGAACTTCTAGGGTTTCACTGTTGTAGCGGGTTCCGTGGCAGACTTCACAAGCTACATAAACATCTGGCAAGAAGTGCATCTCAATCTTGATAATCCCGTCACCTGAGCAGGCTTCACAACGACCACCCTTGACGTTGAAACTGAAACGGCCCTTCTTGTAGCCTCGAATCTTGGCCTCATTTGTCTGGGCAAAGAGGTCACGGATGTCGTCAAAGACACCTGTATAGGTAGCTGGGTTAGACCTTGGAGTCCGTCCGATAGGGCTCTGGTCAATGTCAATCAAGCGGTCTACATGCTCAATCCCTGTGATCGTCTTAAATTTACCAGGCTTGTCTGAATTGCGGTTGAGTTTTTGAGCAATGGCTTTTTTGAGGATACTGTTGATTAAGGTCGATTTCCCTGATCCTGATACACCTGTCACCGCAATGAATTTCCCTAGCGGGAAGCGAGCTGTGACATTTTGCAGGTTGTTCTCACGCGCTCCTGTCACCTCGATAAAGCGACCATTTCCGGAACGGCGCTCTGCTGGCACTGGAATGGCTCTTTTTCCTGACAAGTACTGACCTGTGATAGACTTGCTGTTGCGAGCCACCTGTTTGGGCGTTCCTGCAGCGACAATCTCGCCACCAAAAACACCAGCACCCGGACCAACGTCAATCAGATAATCCGCCTCGCGCATGGTATCCTCGTCATGTTCCACCACGATGAGAGTATTGCCCAAGTCACGCATCTTTTTCAGACTGGCAATGAGGCGGTCATTATCCCTCTGGTGAAGACCAATCGACGGCTCATCCAGGATATAAAGGACACCTGATAGGTTGGAACCAATCTGGGTTGCCAAGCGAATACGCTGACTTTCCCCACCCGAAAGGGTTCCTGCCGAACGTGACAGGGTCAGATAGTTAAGCCCCATGTTATTGAGGAAGGTCAAACGATCCTTGATTTCCTTGAGAATGGGACGAGCGATGATGGCTTCATTTTCAGACAAGGTCAGCTGCCTCACCAACTCCAAATGGTCTGCGATAGACAGGTCCGAAATTTCACCGATATGTAGCCCTTGCTCACCACCCACACGGACAGACAAGGCCTGGTCATTGAGACGGTAGCCATGGCAAGTTCCGCAGGTCAGCTCATTCATGTAGAGACGCATCTGGGTGCGAGTATAGTCACTATTGGTTTCATGGTAACGACGTTTGATATTATTGACAACTCCTTCAAAAGGAATATCGATATCTCGCACGCCACCAAATTCATTCTCATAGTGGAAATGGAATTCCTTGCCATCTGAGCCGTAGAGAATCAAGTTCTTCTCTTCTTCTGACAAGTCCTCAAAGGGCTTATCCATATCCACCCCAAAGGCTGTCATGGCCTGCTCTAGCATGTTTGGATAGTAGTTGGAGGAGATAGGATTCCAAGGTGCCAGCGCCCCCTCGCGGAGCGTTTTGCTGGTATCAGGAACCACCAAGTCAACATCCACCTCCAGCTTGATTCCCAAACCATCACACTCACTACATGAGCCAAACGGGGCATTGAAGGAGAAGAGACGAGGCTCTAACTCTGGTACGGTAAAACCACAAACTGGACAGGCATAGTGCTCAGAGAAGAGCAACTCAGAATCGTCCATAGTGTCAATAATCACATATCCTTCTGCGATACGAAGGGCAGCCTCAATGGAGTCAAAGAGACGGCTACGAATGCCCTCCTTGATGACAATACGGTCAACCACGACATCGATATTGTGTTGCTTACTCTTAGACAGCTCAGGCACTTCGGTCACATCATAGACCTCCCCATCCACTCGGACGCGGACATATCCATCTTTCTGAATCTTTTCAATGACACTCTTATGTTGTCCTTTTTTCTTACGAATGACAGGAGCTAAAATTTGCAGACGTTGGCGTTCTGGCAATTCCAAAACCTTATCAACGATTTGCTCAACAGAAGAGGCCTTGATAGCCCCGTGCCCGTTGATACAGTAAGGCGTCCCCACACGTGCGTAAAGGAGACGCAGATAATCATTGATTTCAGTCGTTGTTCCAACGGTTGAGCGTGGGTTTTTACTAGTGGTTTTCTGGTCGATGGAAATAGCTGGGCTGAGACCATCAATGGCATCTACATCTGGTTTTTCCATGTTGCCCAAAAACTGACGAGCATAGGCTGATAGACTCTCTACATAGCGACGTTGGCCCTCAGCATAGAGGGTATCAAAGGCCAGACTGGATTTCCCAGACCCTGACAAACCAGTCACAACAACCAGCTTGTCTCTTGGAATCTCCACATCAATATTTTTTAAGTTATGGGCACGTGCCCCATGAATGACAATTTTATCTTGCATCTTTGTTCTTTCTAGTCCATTATTGCTTTCCATTATACCAAAAAATGTGAAATTCTATTACCCAAAAAGCTGTTTTTATAGTATAATAGTACGGTGCGAAAAATGAATCACTGAATAGTAGGAAAGGATAGGGGATATGAAACAAGTTTTTCTCTCAACAACAACTGAATTTAAAGAGATCGACACGCTTGAACCGGGTACTTGGATCAACCTCGTCAATCCTACACAAAATGAATCACTGGAAATCGCTAACGCCTTTGACATTGACATTGCCGACCTTCGAGCACCACTTGATGCGGAAGAAATGTCCCGTATTACCATCGAAGATGAGTACACTTTGATCATTGTAGACGTTCCTATCACAGAGGAAAGAAACAATCGCACCTACTACGTAACGATTCCGCTGGGGATTATCATCACCGAGGAAACCATTATCACTACCTGCTTGGAATCCCTCCCTGTTCTTGATGTCTTTATCAACCGTAGACTGCGTAACTTTTACACCTTCATGCGTTCGCGCTTTATCTTCCAGATCCTCTACCGCAACGCTGAGCTTTACCTAACAGCCCTTCGTTCGATTGACCGTAAGAGCGAACAAATCGAAAGTCAACTTCACAAATCTACTCGAAACGAAGAACTGATCGAGCTCATGGAATTGGAAAAGACCATCGTCTATTTCAAGGCCTCACTTAAGACAAATGAGCGCGTGATTAAAAAATTGACCAGCGCAACTAGCAATATCAAGAAATACCTAGAGGACCAAGACCTACTTGAGGATACCCTGATTGAAACCCAACAGGCCATCGAGATGGCAGATATCTATGGAAACGTCCTTCACTCTATGACAGAGACCTTTGCCTCTATCATTTCCAACAACCAGAACAACATCATGAAGACCCTGGCTCTCGTAACCATCGTCATGTCTGTCCCAACTATGATCTTCTCAGCCTACGGGATGAACTTTAAAGATAATGAAATCCCTCTAAACGGCGAGCCACACGCCTTCTGGTTAATCGTCTTTATCGCCTTTGCTATGAGTGTCTCGCTCACTCTCTATCTCATCCATAAAAAATGGTTCTAAGAGGAATCCCTATGTCTCAGATTGATTTACAAAAACTAACCAAGAAAAACCAAGAGTTTATCCACATCGCTACCCAACAATTTATCAAAGATGGCAAAACAGATGCTGAAATCAAGGCTGTCTTTGAGGAAGTCATTCCTAAAATCCTTGAAGAACAAGCCAAAGGAACGACTGCTCGCTCCCTCTACGGGGCTCCAACCCACTGGGCTCATAGCTTTACAGTCAAGGAACAGTACGAAAAAGAGCATCCTAAGGAAAATGATGATCCAAAACTCATGATTATGGATTCAGCCCTTTTTATAACCAGTCTCTTTGCGCTGGTTAGCGCTCTGACCAACTTTTTCTCTACAGACCAGGCTATTGGCTATGGTTTGATTACCCTCTTGTTGGTTGGACTTGTTGGAGGGGTGGCCTTCTACTTGATGTACTACTTTGTTTACCGCTATTATGGACCAGACACAGATCGTAGCCAGCGTCCTCCATTTTGGAAATCAATCCTCGTTATCCTCGCTGCTATGCTTCTCTGGTTGGCTGTCTTCTTCGCAACAAGCTTCCTACCAGCCACTCTCAATCCAATCCTTGCTCCATTGCCTTTGGCTATCCTAGGGGCTGCTCTTCTCGCCCTTCGCTTCTATCTCAAGAAACGTTTCAATATCCGAAGCGCAAGCGCGGGCCCATCACGTTATTAAGAAAAGTGAAAAGCTATGGCATATAGTCAATCCTTAGCTCAGCAGATTCGAAAAATTCTAGCACTTAAACTTCCTCCCCAAATTTTCGAAGAAGAGTTAGAAGAAAAGAAACTGTTTGGTGGTCTTGCCTTTATGATTCGTGGGAAAATGGTCCTTACAGTCAGTTCCAGAAAGGACGAGCTGGTTATGGTGAGAATTGGCAAAGAAATGGAAAAGCAAGTTCTACCCCGAACAGGAGCTCATACTACATTGATGAGAGGGCGACCTTATCATGGCTATATAGACCTAGATATCGAAGGTCAAAAAGAACTTCCTTACTGGATTGATTTAGCCCTCTCCTATAATCAGGAGTTGACCAAGTAACTCATATCTAGTGAGATTAGAGATTAGAAAAACGAAAAGCAACTGCACAGGCGGTTGCTTTTTCACTTGCTTTCTTGAGATCCAATAGCACTTCTGAGTCTCATTATTGTAGTTTTCTCTCACCTTTTGTGATAAAATAGGCTCATACTCAATGAAAATCAAAGAGCAAACTAGGAAGCTAGCCGCAGGTTGCTCAAAGCACTGCTTTGAGGTTGTAGATAGAACTGACGAGGTCAGTAACATATATACGGCAAGGCAAAGCTGACGTGGTTTGAATTTGATTTTCGAAGAGTATCAATCTATTTCTAGGAGGATGAGATATAGTTTCTACTATTGGTATTGTTAGTTTGTCTAGTGGTGTTATCGGAGAGGATTTTGTCAAACACGAAGTCGATTTGGGTATTCAACGTCTCAAGGATTTGGGACTTAATTCTGTCTTCTTGCCCCATTCGCTAAAGGGTTTAGACTTTATCAAGGACCATCCTGAGGCACGTGCAGAAGATTTGATGCAGGCCTTTTCGGACGATAGCATCGACATGATCCTATGCGCCATCGGTGGGGATGATACCTATCGTTTACTACCTTATCTTTTTGAAAACGACCAGCTTCAAAAGGTTATCAAACAAAAGATTTTTCTTGGCTTCTCAGATACAACCATGAATCATCTCATGTTGCATAAACTAGGGGTCAAGACTTTTTATGGGCAATCCTTTCTAGCAGACATTTGTGAATTAGACAAGGAGATGTTGCCCTATAGCTTTCACTACTTTAAGGAACTGATTGAGACTGGGAGAATCTCAGAAATCCGCCCTAGCGACGTTTGGTATGAGGAACGGACTGATTTTAGTCCCAAGGCTCTGGGAACAGCTCGTGTCAGTCATGCAAATACAGGCTTTGATTTGTTGCAAGGAAATGCTCAGTTTGAGGGAGAAATTCTCGGTGGGTGTCTCGAGTCCCTCTATGATATCTTTGACAATTCTCTATACGCAGATAGCACGGAGCTCTGCAAAAAGTACAAACTCTTTCCTGATTTATCCGACTGGGAAGGAAAAATCCTCTTGCTAGAAACAAGCCAAGAAAAGCCTAAGCCAGAAGACTTCAAAAAAATGTTGCGGACTTTAAAGGACACTGGCATATTCGAAGTCATAAGCGGACTCTTGGTCGGAAAGCCAATGGATGAAACCTTCTATGACGACTATAAGGAAGCACTATTGGATATCATTGATAACAATATCCCGATTGTCTATAATCTGAATGTCGGCCACGCAACTCCAAGAGCCATTGTGCCCTTTGGCGTCTATGCTTATGTGGATGCAAAAGAGCAAGTCATTCGCTTTGACTATAACAAAAAATAAACAATTTCTCCATTTTTGTGCTTTTGTATTGATTTTCGCTAATTTCTATGATATCTTTTTGAAGGAGGTAAATATGACTAAACAAAAAATAAATCAAATTGTCGGTTCAATCGGGGCCTTTATCGGGATTATTGTATTTATCGCCTATATCCCACAAATTTTTGCCAATTTACAAGGCAACAAAGCTCAACCATTCCAGCCTTTATCCGCAGCAGTATCTTGTTTAATTTGGGTTATTTACGGATGGACAAAAGAACCTAAGAAGGATTGGATACTAATTATTCCAAATTCAGCTGGCGTTGTCTTAGGTGGACTGACATTTCTCACTGCACTATAAAAATTACTAGCATATAATCAAAAAGCTGAGATAAATTTCTCAGCTTTTTTCTATATTCTCAGATAGTTAGACGCTTGGACTCACTAACTTCCGCTTTTCCACTCGCAATCATTCTCGTGGTCGTCAATCAGACCTGCTGCTTGTAGAAAAGCTAAAACGGCGACTGGACCTGTGAACTTGAATCCTCGTTTTTTGAGATCTTGAGATAACTTTTCAGACAAGACTGTTTTAGCAGGTGCTAGGTGATAGTCAGGAACATCATTCACGATCGTTTTTCCCTCAACAAAAGACCAGAGATAGGTATCAAAGGAACCGTAGGTTTTCTGGATTTGTAAAAATGCTTGGGCGTTGGCGCGCGTCGCAAAAATCTTGGCTCTATTTCGGATGATGGCTGGATTATCTAACAGAGCTTCCAACTCCCCATCTGTCATTTCTGCGACCACTTGAATTTGATAGCCATGAAATACTTCTCGGAAAGCTTGGCGTTTCTTTAGTACCGTTTCCCAAGACAGACCAGCCTGATAAGTCTCCATACAGAGCAGTTCAAAAAGAGCGCGGTCGTCATGAAGGGGTTGGCCCCACTCCTGGTCATGGTAGGCGATGTAGAGAGGATTGGTCATCTTGACCCACGAACAACGTTTTGTCATATTATTCTCCTATTTTACCAACATCTTAAGAGCTGACTTGATATAGTTCTCAGCTGTATCCGTCGTTCCTTCAAAGAATTTCTTGATTTTCTTGAGCTCGGTTGCCTTGTAGCCCAGTGCCAACATGGCCTCCATAGCTTCTTCCAGTTCTTGGTTTTCAGCGCTTGCTTGCACTACCACCTTAGCAGGAAGGTCGTCTCCTGCAACTACTACCTTGCCTTCCAAGTCCAGCACCATCTGTTGGGCTGTTTTCTTGCCAATTTTGGGGAACTTGGTCAAGTAGGTGATGTTCTTAGTCTCGATCGCTTGAACCAAGCCAGCATTGTCATCTGCAGCGATGATAGCCAAAGCTGATACAGGACCTATCCCTGAGACCGAAATCAGACTGAGAAAGAGCTTCTTCTCATCTTCTGAGCGAAAACCATAGAGCAGATGTGCGTCCTCACGAACAACTTGGTGCACATAAATCTGAGTTTCTTGATTGACCCGACCTGAGTAGGCATAAGGATTGGCTACATGCAAGATATAACCGATACCATTTGCCTCAAGAACGATATATTTAGCAGTGATTTTGGTAATGATTCCTTTTAGATATTCGTACATAATTTTTCTCCATTATTTTGCCTATCTAGTATACCATATTTCCCCGATACAGACTGCAACAAAAGGTGCAACCTCTGGTTGACAAATAGTACAGGAGATTGTATTCTCATTATAAGTAAAAATTGTTAGGATAGAAGTAGAAAAAGGAGGATAAAATGATGAAACTCGCAGAAAAACTATTTGAGCTCCGCAAGGAAAAAGGTTGGTCCCAGGAAAAGCTAGCAGAAAAAATTAATGTTTCTCGGCAAAGCATCTCAAAATGGGAGTCTGGACAAGTCCTTCCAGAAATCGAAAAAATCATTGAATTAAGCAAGATTTTCCAAGTAACAACTGACTATCTGCTACTGGATGAAAACTCTGAAAAAGATTCCACGGCAGTGATTTTGGAGGAAGATAAGGACAAATACTATAAAGAGGTTAAATCCTATGGTCTCTGGCAAGCGATTTATATTTTCGTCTTGGCTCTGGCTATCTATCTCTTTTTAGCCGGTTCTAGTTTTCCAGTCGAATTCACCGCCTGGATTTGGCTAACCTTCGTACTCTTGATTGCGTCTGCAATTGCTATCAACAAGGCTCTCAAAACCAAACAACGTTATCTTGATAGGGTGATTGGTCTTGAGAATCCTTCAAACCAAGACGACTCTGCGAAACCTTGAGTCAATTGATTCATATTTCTCAGTACTTTTATAGGACTGGTCTTGTCAAGCAAGTGTAAACCTCGTGTCAAGTTTCCCATGTTCAGTCAAAGTACCTCCTTAGAAAAGCTAAAAATCCTTGTTCAAAAGGAACAAAGGCTTTTTGTGTTCTTAATATTTCCCCAACTCTCGGAGGCTGGTATGATTCTCCTGAATGCGTCGGAACATCTTTTCCATATCCGACTTTGTGAAATGCACCAAAACCGGACGTCCGTGGGGACAGTTATAGGGATTGTCACATTGAGAAAGCTGATAAAGGAGCTGTCGAGCTGAATGGTCATCGATACGATGGTTGGCCTTGATAGACCGCTTGCAGGACATCATGATAGCCAGCTCTGCTCGGTATTTCTTGATCGAAACTTCCTTGGTCAAGAGGAGCATATCACACATTTCATAGATACCAAACTCAATTTCTTCCTCTACCATCCAAATAGGATGCTCACGCAGGATAAATTGATTTTCTCCGTACTCTGCTAAAAAGACGCCCACTTCCTCCAAAAGTGCCATTCTTTCCTTGAGACGAAGAGCATCATCCGCAGGAAATTCAAAGATGTAGGGCACTAGGAGTTGCTGCTGGCTCTGGTCAACATTTCCGATGCTTTCACGGTATTCCTCGT
Source organism: Streptococcus oralis (assembly GCF_003944215.1). Lineage (GTDB taxonomy): Bacteria > Bacillota > Bacilli > Lactobacillales > Streptococcaceae > Streptococcus > Streptococcus oralis_BI. The sequence goes on from NZ_RJVZ01000001.1 coordinate 174,134, forward strand.
ACTTAACTCGTTCCTGAGCCGCGTGTTGGTCTATGATATAGAGACCATCTCGCCCTTGGGCAAAAAGATAGGTCCCGTGCATTTGCCCGAAAAATTCCAACTCTGGGAAGCTTGAAGATTCTTCTCTCTCCAGCTTGTCATAAGCCTTATCGAGGCTAGCAAGATCTAACTCTGGATGGTCTAGTTGGTCGTAGTTAACAGGCTTTCTCTCTGCAAAATGCAGTTTTGCTGGTCTAGTCAGCTGGTCCAAGGTTTCCTTGGCAAACAAGGTTAAATCTTTCCCTTCCTCAGTTAATTCAACCTGATGATCAGCCACCTCAGCTTGACTGGGTCTTGAGAGTTCTGTTTTTTCATAGTAAAGCGTATTTTCTTTTAGTGGGAGGATGGTCTGCTCTACCTTTTGACGATTGCGCACAGTAGATTTGGCAAGATTTTCCAAGGCATCAGGGATCAAGGCTTGCTCTTTGAGACTGTTAGAAATAGCTTCCGAAACCAGCGCCATTAGTTCTCTTTCCTTAGAAATCCGAACCTCTTGCTTGGTTGGATGCACATTGACATCTGCTAGGTAAGGATCGATATGGATATGAATGACTGCCAGTGGAAAACGCCCCACCATAAGCTTGCTTCCATAACCATCTAAAATGGCACGATTGAGCAGAAAGTTCTTGATATAACGCCCATTGATGAAGAGGCTGATATAGTTGCGGTTGGCTCGGGTCAACTCAGGCAATGACACAAATCCTGAAATTTCGAAATCTAGGTCAGAGTTCTCAATGGCAATCATCTTCTTAGCACTTGCCAAACCATAAATTCCTGCGATGGCTTGACGCAGTTGACCAGTCCCTGCTGTCCGCGTCATTTCCTTGCCATCACTGATTAAACTAAAAGAAATCTCGGGATGAGCTAATCCCAGACGGTTGACAATATCAATGATATGAGACAACTCCGCTTGCTGGCTCTTCATATACTTGAGACGGGCTGGTGTGTTGAAAAAGAGGTCCTCCACACAAACCTTGGTTCCTACAGGACTAGTCGCTGGGATGACTTCCTCAACTTCACCCCCACGCGCAACGAGCTTGGTCCCATGACTCGCACCATCCACCGCCGTCAACAGAGTCAGAACACTGACAGAAGCAATAGAAGGCAGGGCTTCACCACGAAAACCAAGCGTCCGAATCCGAAAGAGATCTGCTTGGTTTTTTATCTTACTGGTCGCATGACGACGCAGAGCCAATTCCACCTCATCGTGGACAATTCCATGACCATTATCAGTGATTTGAATTTTCTTGAGACCAGCTTCCTCAATCTCAATGATAATCTGGCTAGAACCAGCGTCAATGGCATTTTCTACCAACTCTTTAACCACACTGGCAGGACGTTCGATAACCTCTCCTGCCGCGATCTGGTTTGCCAGCACCTCTGGCAATTCAATAATATGAGACATCTTTCAGCTCCTTTCTGTATCTATTTTCCTAGAAATTGATTAGTGCTATTATACCATATTTCAGATGCTACCAGAAAAAGCAAATACCACATAGACTCCAAATCCCTCCACATAGACAAAAGCTCTTGTTTTTGAAAATAAAATAGTGTTTAATAAAGGTTGTACAGGAAGTGATCACAACCTTGTATAACTGAAAAGGAGGGAAATTTATGAAAGTAGAACTACAGATTAAGGAGACGTACAAGGAAGAAAAGCTGATTGTCCAAGCACCTAAATCAACCGAGAAAGTCCAGAAAGTCATCGAATTCGCTGAAAATCTTGACCAAAAAGAAACAATCAAAGGAAAGATTGAAGATCAGGTCTATCTAGTTAAGATTTGTAAGATACAACGCTTCTATATCGAGAATCGCAAGGTTCTAGCAGAAACTGCATCTCAGACCTACAGCATTGATTTGCGACTCTATCAGGTTCTTGAAATTCTGCCGACAACTTTTATCCAAATTTCCCAATCTGAAATCGTCAATATCGACTCCATCTCTCATCTCAAGCTCACGCCCAACGGTCTGGTTGAAATTTTCTTAAAAAACGAAAGCTTCACCTACTCTTCACGCCGTTACCTAAAAACCATCAAGGAGAAATTAGAACTATGAAAAAACAAGTATTTCACGACGCAGCTGCTGGCGTCCTCATCGGCCTCATCCTCTCTATCATCTTTTCACTCATTTATGCACCAAGTACCTACTCCCCATTAAGTTCCGACTCTCTCATCGGCCAAGTGATGACTCAACATCAGGTTCACGGCGCCCTGGTTTTGCTCTACTGCACACTTATCTGGTCAGCTATCGGCGTTCTCTTTAGCTTTGGCAAGCGATTATTCAGCCGTGACTGGAGCTTGCTCCGTGCCACACTTTCCCATTTCTTCCTCATGCTGGCTGGATTTATCCCACTGGCAACTCTGGCTGGTTGGTTTCCCTTCCACTGGACCTTCTATCTCCAGCTCATTCCAGAGTTTGCGATTGTCTACCTTATCATCTGGACTATTCTCTATAAAAGAGAAGCTAAAAAAGTGGACTACATCAATCAACTTTTGGTCCATAAAAAGTAATAGAGAAAAATCCACTCACAAAAATGTGAGTGGGCTCTTTTTATAACTTTTGTTTGAACTCGACTAAGACATTCATAGCCTGCATAGGTGTCATGTTGTAAATATCCAGTTTAGCTAATTCTGCTAGGATAGGATGTTCTTCAGGCGCATCAAAGAGTGACATCTGTTCTGTGACAGCACTTGTTTGTCTCATCGGAGCAGGACTTTCCTTCCCTTGATTCTCCAGTTGGGTCAAAATCTTATCCGCTCTTGCTAAAAGTTCTGCTGGTAAGCCAGCAATCTTAGCAACGTGGATACCATAGGATTTGTCAGCTGGTCCTGGTTCGATCTTGTGAAGGAAGGTGACCTGCCCATCCTGCTCCAAGGTTGCCACGTGGACATTGACCAATTGTTCCAAGCTAGACTCCAGACTGGTCAACTCATGGTAGTGGGTCGCAAAGAGGGTTTTGGCTCCGATATGTTCATGAATGTATTCGATGATGGACTGGGCAAGAGCCATCCCGTCATAAGTTGCAGTTCCACGTCCCAATTCATCAAAGAGAATCAAGGAATCCTTGGTTGCATGAGAAATGGCATTATTGGCCTCCATCATCTCCACCATGAAGGTTGATTGACCTGAAACCAAGTCATCTGCTGCTCCGATACGGGTAAAAATAGCATCAAAAATCGGCAAATGGGCGCTCTTTGCCGGCACATAGGAACCCAGCTGAGCCATAACCGCCGTCATGGCTAGCTGACGCATGTAAGTAGATTTCCCGCTCATGTTGGGCCCTGTAATCAGTTGAATGCTGGTATCTTCTGCCATCTGGATACTGTTTGGAATGTAGGTCTGGGCTCCCATGACCTTTTCAACGACAGCATGGCGCCCTTTCTGGATATCGATTTGTGAGTCGTCGCCAAACTCAGGTCGGATCAGATGCTGAGTTTCAGCCACAACTGCTAGACTTTGCAAGACATCAACCGTTGCAATTCCTTGGGCTAGAGCCTGCAAACGCTGGATGTACTTGCTGACTTCCTCACGGATACGCATAAAGATTTCATACTCTAGATTGGCTGACTTCTCACGCGCCTCCAACATATCTCCCTCGATACGCGCCAACTCCTCGGTACCGAAGCGTTCCGAGTTTTTCAGCGTCGCCTTGCGGAAAAAGTGGGCAGGCACATTCCCCAGCTGCGAATTGGTCACATGGAAATAGTAACCGTCCTTTTTATTGTAGTCAATCTTGAGCGTACTGATGCCAGAGTTCTCTCTCTCCTTAGCCTCAATCTCAGCAATCCAACTGGTCCCTTCTCTGAGCACTCGACGGTATTTATCCAAAGTTTCATCAAATCCCGTTCGGATAATGCCACCTTCCGTAATCACATGAGGAGCTTCAGGAGCAATCGCTGCGCTAATCAAATTCTCCAACTCAGGGATGGCATCTAACTGTTCGATAAGATAGGCCAGGGCAGGTTGCACTATGCCTTCTAAAATCGCACGAATCCGTGGTACACTGGATAGGGTGGTCGCTAATTGCAAGAGATCCTTGGGATTGGTCTTGCCAAAAGAAACCCGACTAGCCAAGCGTTCGATATCATAAACACCTTTGAGACTGTCCGTTAAATCACTACGTTCAAAGAAGTGGTCAAGAAAGACCTGCACCACCTCTTGACGTTGGACGATTCGATCCTTATCAATCAAGGGACGATGGATCCAAGAACGCAAGAGACGCATCCCCATAGCCGTTTTAGTTTCATCCAAAAGCCAGAAAAGACTGCCTTGCTTCTTGCCTGAACGGGCATTCTCAACCAAATCCAGACTAGCCTTGGTCGCATAATCCATCTGTAAGAAATCTTTGATTTCATAGCGGATAACTGGTTTGAGATGGTTCAATTCCCGCATCTGGGTCCGGTGAACATACTGGAGCAGCTTACTAGCTGCTGCTTGCTCCACAGATGCCAGTCGTGGATCCAGTAAATGAATATCCTCAAAGCCATCCTTCTCATAAGAAAGCACCAGATTCATCTGACGGCTGAGGATTTGTTCTTCTTCCTCAGACAAGTCATAGCCCAGCACCACTTCTCGCGCCTTGAGGTTACGGATTTCCCCACAAACCAGCGTGAAATCCAATAAACCTGTCACATAAAAGTCACCGGTCACCAGATCCATATATGCCAGACCAAACTGATTGCCATCACGATCTATGGCAACCAAGAAATTATTCTGACTATCCGGCTTACTGCTATCAACGACCGTTCCAGGTGTGATGACCTGGACCACCTCTCGCTTGACAACCCCAACTGCTTGTTTGGGATCTTCCATCTGCTCGGCAATGGCCACCTTATAGCCCTGCTCAATCAAAACATCAATATACTGCTGGGCAGAATGATAGGGGACGCCCGCCATGGGTATCGGATTTTCTGCATTTTTATTACGACTGGTCAGTGAAATCTCTAAAATCTGCGCCGCATTGACCGCATCTTCATAAAACAGCTCATAAAAATCACCCATCCGAAAGAGCAAAAAAGCATCTGGATATTGCTTTTTAATATCCACATACTGCTGCATACCAGGTGATAGTTTTTCTGTCGTCATATCAGGTTTCTCCTTGTTAAAAATAAGGCTTGGGAACAAGTCCCAAAACCCTATTCATCCTTCATCAAATCTAGCAAACGCTCTTCCATGAGCTTGGCAACATGCTGGTCTCGACAAATAACCAGTAAGGTATTGGCTCCCGCAACTGTTCCTAAAATCGCCTCGTCCTTATTTTCATCAACAATATTTGCTAAGACAGCTGCTTCTCCCAGCTTGGTATGAAGTACCAAAGTAAACTCTGCTCTCGCAACCCCTTCTAGGTGATGCGACAAAAACTCTACCAAATCAATCTTTTCTGTTTCATTCGCTAGCACATAATACACCATACCATTTTTCTTAACCTTGATCAAGCCGATCTCGCGCAGGTCGCGAGACAAGGTCGTTTGCGTCACAAAGACATTCCGAACTTCTAGGCGATCTTGGATATCCTTTTGTGTAGCTAGCTTTTCCTCAGTGATCATCTTTTTAATCAACTGGTGTCGTTCTTTTTTTCTCATATCAACCTCTTACATGAATATTTATAACCGATTTCGGGTTTATTTTTAGATATAATTATACCAAAAAAACTGAATAATTCAAAAAAATCTTTCTTCTTTCACTAAATTTATGATAAAATAGAATAAAAGTCCAAAAGGAGCCTACTTATGAGTACAAAAAAACTGATTGCTAGTGAATTGGCTAGCGTCATCGATAGCCTGGATCAAGAGGCTATTTTCAATTTATTAGAACAACCCAAAAACTCTGACATGGGAGATATCGCTTTTCCTGCTTTCTCACTTGCAAAAGTCGAACGCAAAGCCCCTCAAATGATTGCTGCTGAAATCGCTGAAAAAATCAACAGCCAAGCCTTTGAAAAAGTTGTTGCAACTGGTCCTTACGTCAACTTCTTCCTTGATAAATCTGCTATTTCTGGAGCAGTTATCAAAGAGATCATCGAAAAAGGATCTGACTACGCTCAACAAACGGAAGGCCAAGGGCAAAATATCACGATTGACCTATCAAGTCCAAACATCGCAAAACCCTTCTCAGTAGGTCACTTGCGTTCAACTGTTATCGGAGATGCTCTTTCTAATATCTTTAAGAAAATGGGCTACAACACTATTAAAATCAACCACCTTGGAGACTGGGGGAAACAGTTTGGCCTTCTCATGGTTGCCTATAAAAAATGGGGAAGTAAGGAAGCCGTCGAAGCTAATCCGATTGACGAATTGTTGAAATTGTACGTTCGCATCAATGCTGAAATCGAAAATGACCCAGCTCTTGATGATGAAGGACGTCTCTGGTTTAAAAAATTGGAAGATGGCGATCCAGAAGCAACTCAACTTTGGCAATGGTTCCGTGATGAAAGTTTGGTTGAGTTCAACCGCATTTACAAACTATTAAACGTTGAATTTGACAGCTTAAACGGGGAGGCCTTCTATAATGACAAGATGGACGAGGCCGTGCAAATCCTTGAAGAAAAAGGTTTGCTAGAAGAATCACGCGGAGCTAGCATTGTTAACCTCGATGATGTTGACCTGCCACCTGCTATGATTAAGAAATCTGACGGTGCAACCCTCTACATCACACGTGACATTGCGACAGCTATCTACCGTGCTCGTACTTACAATTTTGTTAAAAATGTCTACGCAGTTGGTCAAGAACAATCCAACCACTTTAAACAGTTGAAAGCTGTCTTGAAGAAAATGGGATTTGCTTGGAGTGATGATATGGTTCACGTTGACTTTGGTCTTGTAACCAAAAATCGCCAAAAGCTCTCTACTCGTAAGGGAAATATCATCCTGCTCGAACCTACCCTTCAGGAAGCTATCAGCCGTGCCAAAGCTCAAATCGAAGCGAAAAATCCTGACCTCGAAAACAAGGATCAAATCGCCCAAGCTGTTGGGGTTGGAGCTGTCAAATTCTACGATCTGAAGACTGACCGTCGAAATGGTTATGACTTTGATTTGGAAGCAATGGTTTCCTTTGAAGGTGAGACTGGTCCATATATCCAATACGCTTACGCACGTATTCAGTCTCTACTTAGAAAAGCAGACTTCCAACCAAATGCTCAAGCAAGTTACAGTCTAAATGATGCTGAAAGCTGGGAAATTATCAAACTTCTCCAAGACTTTGCCCGTGTCATCAAACGCGCATCTGTTAACTATGATCCATCGCTCATTGCCAAGTATGCAATCAGCTTGGCTCAAGCCTTCAATAAATACTATGCCCACACTCGTATCTTGGATGAAAGTCCAGAGCGTGACAGCCGTCTAGCCCTCAGCTATGCAACAGCTGTTGTTCTCAAAGAAGCCCTTCGTTTGCTTGGAGTAGAAGCACCAGAGAAGATGTGATTCAGTACTAACAATTGGAACTAAAGTTCCTAATTGTTAGACACTAGCCGCTTTTATGCGGACTAGCTAACTGCTTCACTAGTACTGTAATAGAAATAATATCGATTTCTATTACAGTACGTCGTAACTATATGGCGAATTGCCTAAACGCTTCACTAATGTATCCCAACAAATAATAGCGATTGGTTTAGACGCACGTCCTAATCACTCAAATAACTTTATCATAAAGCAATCTAAGTAAAACTAACGTCAAATCTTATACAGGCTTTGGCTTGGCGTTTTACTAGCCTTCATTAGAACTGGATGGATTTTTCAGTTAAAGGTTAAGACCGTCTTGTTTTATCTGTCAGATATCTGTTCCGCCAGTCTAATCACTTAGTTGAAAAGCGAAAATTTCTTTCGCTTTTCTTATGCCTTCAATTTTTTATCAAATCAGGAGAGATTTTATGAGCCAGTATGCTTATATCTTAGTTCTTATCAGTCTTGTCGTTCTTTTTCTTATCAATAAATACGAAAAGGAAAAACTTCAACAACTCCTTCAGGAACAGCTTTTGAAAGACGAAGCTTTCAAAACAGACATACGCGAAAGGATCCAAACAACGGAAAATATCAATGATGTGATTGACTACATCAATAAAGGTTATCGTTTGGGACTCCTGTTTTCTAAGGAAATCACTGAGCAACTGAAATAAGAGAATCCGAGAAGCTTTCTTCTCGGATTTTTTACTCTCATCAATCCCATTTCCTTGTGATAATCATATCTTTCATATGATTTTTCTGAAATTTTCTAAATTTTTCAAAAATTCTCTTGCATTTTTCATAAGTTTCTTGTAGAATAGAACTTATCTATTCAGATTATTCTGAAAATTCAAAAACGGGAGGTTTTTATGTCACAAGTTACTTCATCACACCAATCTACCTGGACAAGCAAGCTGAAAGCAATGGGGCCAGGAATCCTAATGGCTTCCGCTGCAGTCGGAGGTTCTCACATCGTATCCTCCACTCAAGCTGGCGGTTCTTATGGATGGTCTCTGCTTCTCTTGGTCATCTTAGCCAATGTTTTTAAATATCCATTTTTCCGTTTTGGTGCTGAATACACAGCAGACACTGGAAAGACCTTGGTTGAAGGCTATGCAGAAAAAGGAAAACTCTATCTCTGGATTTTCTTTATTCTCAATGTCTTTTCTGCCTTGGTCAATACTGCCGGTGTCGCCATCCTTTGTTCAGCTATCATTGCTAGCGCCTTTCCAATGATTGGTCTTAGTATCACTCAATGGTCTCTTATCCTTGTTGCTGTCATTTGGGCCATGCTGCTCTTTGGTGGCTACAAACTATTGGATGGTATGGCAAAATGGATCATGTCTGCCTTGACTATTGCAACTGTTCTTGCCGTCATCATTGCTGCCGTTAAGCACCCAGAATACAGCTCTGATTTTATCGAGAAAACACCTTGGCAAATGGCAGCCCTCCCCTTTATCGTTTCCCTTCTAGGCTGGATGCCTGCTCCTATTGAAATTTCAGCCATTAACTCACTTTGGTCAGCCGAAAAGAAAAAGACCGTTAACTTTAATACAGAGGATGCTCTTTTCGACTTTAACGTTGGCTACATTGGAACAGCTATCCTAGCTGTATTCTTTGTGGCTCTCGGAGCACTCATTCAGTATCCTACAGGTCAAGCGGTTGAAGCGGCATCTGCCAAATACATCTCGCAATTTGTGGGCATGTACGCTTCTGTCCTTGGCGAATGGTCTCGATATTTGATTACCTTCATCGCTTTCCTCTGTATCTTTGGGACAGTGATTACTGTCATCGATGGCTATTCACGTGTCAATCAGGCATCCCTTCAACTCTTGGCAAATCAAAAAGAGGATAATCGTAAATCTTTGAACATCTGGATGACCATCACAGCTATCATTGGTATCGTCATCATCAAGTTCTTTGCCGGTCAAGTTTCAACCATGCTCCGCTTTGCCATGATTGGATCTTTTCTTACAACACCATTCTTTGCCCTTTTGAACTATGTGTTGGTTACAGGTGAAAATAAAAATCTTCCTTCTTGGCTAAAACTCCTCGCTATTGCAGGATTGGTTTTCCTCTTTGGATTTGCCATCTTCTTTATCTATGCACTTGCCATCGGAAAAGCAGGTTAGTTCACAAAGCAGCACCCTCGTCTGGGGTGCTTTTTTCTGCATTCAAAAGGCAGTTGAGAAAACCTAACTGCCTACTTGAACGATTCTAACTTTCTGAGTCCAATCCATATAAGTCCGCGATAATCGCTGCGACCTTTTTAATATCTCCCAGCATTCCTCTCATTTCAAAGTCAGCCAATACAGGGAAACCAAAGCGCTGGCTGTACTGCTTGGCAGTCAGACAGTACTGGTTATTAAAATTGCGATTACCAGAGCCCACTACACCAAAACACTTACTGGCATTGTCTCCATAGGCGATAAAATCACCCACTGGAGTCGTTAAAATCTCAACATCGCCGTTATCGACACCATTCCCACCTTCTAGGTAGGTCGGCAAGAAAGCGATATAGGGATGTTCCATTTCAAAGAATTCTTGACCTTCCTTGACCAGATCCTTGATATGGATTTTTTGGACCTCAATCCCTTCGTACTGGGACAAGAGATAGTCCTTAAGTCGGGTTACAAAACTCTCTGTATTCCCACTCAAACTGATATACACTAAGGATATTTTTTTCATGTTAACCTCGATTTTTATGTTTACGATATAAAAAGAACTAACAAGATTGTAACTTGATAGTTCCCTTTTGTCAACTCTTATGCGAGCTCTTCTGTTTCGACTTCCTCAGACAAATCTTTTTGTTGACGCCACATCTTGTAAAAAACAATGGCAAGGAAGAGGACATTGATAACAACAAATAAAATCGTTGTTCCCTTTCCAAGGACTTCTGTTCCTAGTCGCAAAGTTTCATCACGGATGGCTTGTACAGCATCTTGCATACCCATATAAGTATAAATCGAACCAACAATGGCAAGCAAAACATAAGCAATGTAAGCATAATTTGCATATTGCAAATGATTACGAACCAAGAGCACAATACCTGCGACTACTAAAATCGCAGATAAAATAATCAAAACGATGTTAACAGTCGAATGCGATAATTCAGCTGTCTTATGTAGATAATTAATCGTATCCTCCAGCTGCTGAGCGCTAATGCCTTGTACTTGTGCTTGACTGGCACCTAGTGCTTCTTTACTAGGTACTGGACTTAGTATTCCAAACAAAGACATAGCTGAAATCAATGCTGATAGGACTAATAAAACCCAAAGATAAATAGGTTTCTTTTTCATAATTTTTCCTCCTTAAGGTATTTTGGACATTATAGCATTTTTTGCACGTAAATACAAGTTTTACAGGGAACTTTCGACTTGTTTGCGGTAAGCTTTTGGTGATTTTCCGCACAATTTACGGAAGACCTTGTAGAAATATCCAACATTACTGTAACCAACAGCATAGCAAACATCTTCAATACTATCATTGGTTGAAAGCAAGAGCTGTTGCGCCGCCTTGATCCGCTGTTTGTTGAGCAGTTCAGCAAAGGTTGAGTTGGTTTCTCGCTTGATTAACTGACCGAGGTAGACAGGATTGATAAAGAGATCTTTGCTGATATCCTTAAGCGAGAGCTCTTTCTGATAATCACGCCCGATGACTTCAAGAACACTCACCACATTTTCATTCATGCGGTACTGACCAAAAAACTTAGTCAAGGTTTCTTTGATGTAGGCAACCAATTCTTCAAAGGAGTTAATGGCATGGATGGCTTTGACAATCTCGGTCATATCATCCGCTTTTAGATGCTCAAACAAGTGGAAGACATCCATGACAAATTGGGTGAAGAGCTGTTTGGTGATAGCCACGCGCGGAGTATTCTCCAAAACAACCTTCTCCAGCAGGGTCAATTCTTCGATGATCTGATTGATATTTCCTTGGATAATCACCCGATAAATCGGCTCGTAATAAGCAAATAAACTCTCGGATTTTTCTAGATTAACTGAACCGTAGAAGAGGGCTTTTTCAGCGTTGATCTTCCATTTTTCAAAGGCTTGTTGGTAGGGTGCTCCAAAAGGCGTTACTACGATTCCATCTAGTGGTTGATCAGAGATAAAAATCTGCCAGTCTTGACCTAAAACATAGTAAGGAATAGTGAAAGATCCTTGTTTTTCCTTTGAAAGGCCTATCCACCAGCTGTCTTTACCCGCTAAGAAGTTGGTAAATCCCTCTTCATCCAATTCTTGGCTGAGAGTTTGGCTTTGCTCCACCTTTTCCTGAAGCTGTCTCGCAATTTTTTCTAATAGATGACTCAACTCCACCTTATCCACTGGCTTCACCAAATAATCCACGACACTAAGGTTCATTGCTTTCTTGACATAGTCAAACTCCTGATAGCCAGACAGCAAGATATAATAGGCATCTGGAAGCAGCTCCTTCATCTCCTTGATCATCTCCAGTCCTGTCTTATCTGGCATATTGACATCGGAAATGACCACATCTACTGGATTTTCCTTGACATAATCTAAAGCATCATCTGCGTGATTAGCTGTTGCGACGACTTGCATATCCCATTTTTCAAAGGGGATTAATCGCTTGAGCCCCTCTGTCACCATATACTCGTCGTCTACTAATAAAACTTTATACATTTCCCTTCCTTTCTATTCATTTTGAATAGTAATACGGTAACGAACACCTTCTTGCTCAGCTGACTCTACACTGATTTGGTAGCGATCCCCAAAATAGAGGACAAAGCGTTCGTGTACATTGACTATTCCAATTGATTGTCGCTCTCCGCTATAGCTTGCCTCGTGCTCAAAACTTCTCTGAGTTAGTTTTTCTTGCAAGCTAGCCAGTTTCTCAGCAGTCATCCCGCGACCATTGTCTACCACTAGGATTTCAACAAAACCTTGGCCCTTCAAAACCTTGATACTGATCACATTGTCTGTTCGGCGGTGGTCAATACCGTGGGCAAAGTAGTTTTCGACCAATGGTTGAAGCGTAAACTTGGGAATCTTCATATTTTCTAATTCTGGCGCGATCTTAAAGCCATAGGCAACTGACTTTGGATAACGCACCATACAGAGATAGCTGTATTTGCGACAAAATTCTAATTCTTGTTTCAGCGTCGTTTCCCGCTCGTTGGAGATATTATTGCGTAGTAAACTGCTAAATTCATAGATAATATCCGCCAGTTCATCTTGGCTTTCCATGACGGCATACATGCGCAGAAACTCTAAGGTATTGTACATAAAGTGAGGATTGATTTGAGCTTGCAGGGCTCGCATATTGGCATCTTTTTGACTGAGCTCTAGCTGGTAAATATCGTGGATATTCTTTTCCAGTCGATCCAACATATCATTGGTGGTTTCTGCGATGAGGAGCAATTCCTGATCTTTTTCAGAAGTATCGATGCGAAGTCCCTCTTCTCCTTGAGCAATCACCTCGATAGAATCTACTAAATCTACGACCTGCCTTTGGTAATTGGAGAAGGTCTGCCTCAAGGTCACATATAAAATAATAATAAAGAGAACACTCAAACCAACAATGACAGCGGAACTAGTTAAAGTCCCAGTAAGAACAAAAACCTTAGGAACTGCTGATTGGACTTGATAGCCATGTGATGTCAAACCAACAATCCAATTTTCCCGTTCAGCTACTACATTTTCCCCTATATGAAACAATTCAGTATCAAAAGGGGAGGTGATCGTCACGGCCACAGGAATCAGACCGCGAGTATTATCAATTGCTTGGTAAAGTACATCCTGCGATAAAGAAATGTAGATAACACCTAGCGACTGATCGGAGTTAGGATCAAGTACTGGTATGGCAAAACTATTGGCTGCTGGTTTGAAATCCTCAGCAAGAATTTTCTCTCCGCTACGTTTCTCTCTAGTAGAAACGTAGACTTCCTTGTAGTCTTGCAAAACAATTGCAACACCTGTCACAAAGTCATTTCTTACATACAAATCATCAATATTTTCATACAAGGATACTGAAACATAAGGAGACGCTTTACGTTGCAACAGCCAGTAAAAATAATCCGATGTACTCAGACTAAAATACTTATAAATCCCCTCTATCCGTGCTCGATTTTCAACCAGTTCCTGTGCTAGCTGAGTCGACTCTCTGTGGTAATATTCAATCTCACTCACTGTTCGAGTCGTTACACGTTGAGCTACTCGTTGGGCTTCTTTTTCACGAGAACTCCAGTCAGCATAGGAGAGCATGACCGCAAAACTTGCAATGATAGCAATCATCACCAAGGTATAGATGCGCAAGAGCGAGTGGAGCCAGAACGGCTTCATTTTATTTTGTCGCCAATTTTTCATGGATACTTTCATATACGGGTTCCAACATATCACTGATAAAGAAATGCCATACACCAATCCCTACGAAAAAGAGAAGAGCAGGCATATAGTAACCAATTCCTACAAGCATGACCGTACCAAATAAAACCTTGGCAATTGCCGGCAAATTCATAAAAATTCCGATAAGAGCGAGTTTTACAGTATTTCGATAAGAGAGCTCATAGTGAACTTGGAGTTTCAATGAAACGGTATAAGCCAAAAAAACAAAGGCAACAACAAGGATATTGAGAAAGGTTGCCAAGAGATGGAAGATAGTCTGATGGGGCAATTGCACCAAAAGGTACAAACCATAGATTAAGACTAAATCTACAAGTACAAAACTATAGAAAGCTAGGTTACTCTTGACAAAGTTACTCTTATACAATTCCCAAGCTTCTTTCAAACTATAAGCCCGATAAGTATAACCGTTCTCCGCATATAAACTCATAAGAGTTGCACTAGCTGGTGCCAAACCAAAAACCACACCCCCTGCTAGTGTCAATAACCAGAAAAAAGCCGTCGCAATCATTCCTAAAAAGAAACGATTAAAGACGAATTCTAGAAACTTTCCCATAATATCCTCCTTAAAACAACTATGTGACTATTATATCATATTTCAAACGTTTTCAAAAACATAGAGCACCCATTTACAATCCTCTAAAAGCGTGATACAATTGATTTTGACAGTTTTATATAAGGAGATTCTCATGAAGAAAAATATCTTAACTACCCTCTTAGCCGTCGTTCTCTACTTCCTCTGTCTAGGAATTGGAGTAGTACTTGGACACTTGGTGGATTCAACGGGCAATATGTTCTATGCGCCTGCCTTTTCTGCCCTTGTCGGGGGTAGCGTCTACATGCTTCTTTTAGCAAAGGTTCCTCGTTTTGGTGCCATTACCACTCTCGGGCTCTTTATGGCTCTCTTTTTTCTAGCTAGTAAACACGGCGCTGGCGCTTTTCTACCAGCTATCGCCTGTGGTCTTGCAGCAGATGCCATCGCTCATCTCGGCAATTACAAAGATCGAATCAAAAACACCCTCTCCTTCCTCGTCTTTGCTTTTAGTACAAGTGGCCCTATCTTCCTCATGTGGATCCGTCCCAAAGCTTACGTGGCTACCTTACTCGCGCGTGGAAAATCCCAAGAATACATTGACCGTATCATGGTCGCTCCAGAGTTGGACAAAATCCTTCTCTTTGTTTCAAGCATCCTCCTAGGTGCCTTGATTGGGGCTGTGGTTGGGCAATTTCTAAGTCAAAAAATAGCTGATAAACTATAAGGTAAAAGCCCTGAAGACTAGCAATGCCTAGCTTCAGGGCTTTTTAAATATACAATCTTAGAATTCACTATAGATAAATTCTTGAATATTCGAAAAATCGGTCACAAAACAGTAAATCACGATGCTCAAGATGACCGTATAGAAAAATAGTGTCCACAAGATTAAACGATGTGTGTTAGTTAGCTTGGTTTGCAAATTTGTAAAGTTCTTTTTCAACTTCCATCCATCCTTTCACTCCAACGTGCATCACGTCAAATAAAAAGTAATCATCATATTCTCTGTTTCCATAGTTTAGCACCGTTGCACCATGGCTTTTTGCGACATCTTCTATTTTTTTATAAGTTTTTTCCCGCATCTCTCTTGAGACACCTGTGTAGTCGTTCCATTTCCCGTTTACTGGGAAAATGATGACTTCAACTTCGATTCCCAATTCTTTAGCAACTGTCAAGAAGAGTTCCATATCTGAATATTCTGGTGACTCCAGGTAGCTCAAATCTTTATTAGAATCTTTCAGTGATGCATAGCGGTCTTTTAAGTAAGTATTGTAGTAGTTATTATCCACCGCATAGTCATTGTTGTCTGTTTTCTTTTTGACCTCTTCTACAAACTGATTCGTCATTTTCTCCCAATCATAGTCTGGGGTTTTATCTCCTAGTGAAGGATAATCTGATTTAGCATGTTTTTGATAAAAAGTCTGTTTGAGCTTAAAGGAATAAATCGCCTTATCTAACTCTAATAGTTTTTTATCAACAATGGTTCCTTTTCCATCTATGAAATAACTTTTATATTTTCTGTAGATGTCATTTTGTTGCTTGTTCCCTTTGGTAATCTGGATAATGCGATTGATTATTTTTTCTTTCGTTTCTTTGCTAATCTTGTCATTATCTAGCATATGGAAAATATGTTCCTGAGAAGCCTTGTTCAAAAAGGCATCTTGATGGGTCCCATCTTTTTCAAACCACTGAACAGACTCTACTATAGCTACTTTTCGCTTACTCATCGATCCTTCAATAGAGCCCAAGGTCGTAGCCTGAATGATGTTTTGAGAATAACTGGTCCCAATCTGCATGATATAAAAATCGTTGTAGTTAAAAATTTTATTGGGATGATAGTCTTCATTTATCGTCGCAACCAACTCAGATGACCCCAATAAAACCAGTGTGTTGGGAGTGATATTGCTTGTTAAAATATCTCTACTTTTATACTTTTCATACGAAGTGCTATAACGAATACTGTTATCCTTGACTTTATAATAATCATCAATCTTCTTGACATATGTCACATTTAAAAGGGCAAGCGTCGCAATTACGAGCACAAGCGATAGTAAAAATGCTTTTAATTTAATCATCTCGTTTTATCCTATCCCTTCAATCTGGCAGACTTCTTTTCAATCTCTTATCTCTTTAAAATCGTCAGTAAGATTTTATAGGGTTCACCTGAAAAGATAAAGAAACCAACCATAACCAGATTCATGGTCACAAACCAACTTAGTAGCTTATACCAGTTTTTGTTTTTATTTTTCTTATAAAAATTGCTTTTCTTTTGATACACTTCAAATCCAGCCATCAAGACACCATGATAAAAACCATAGACAATGTAGCTAACACTAAGACCATGCCAAAAACCCATGACCAACATATTGACCATATAGGCATAGGTTGCATTGTGTAGTCTATTTTTAAACCATTTTTTCCTGATAACCTGCATCAATACTCTTGAAAATACAAAATCTCTCAACCAGGTCGACAAGGTGATATGCCATCTGGTCCAAAAATCCTTGATATCGACACTCAAGAAAGGTTTGTTAAAGTTCATTGGTGTCTGAATACCTAGAATGTTACTACTTCCAACAGCCATTAGACTATAGCCTGCAAAGTCGAAGAATAGATACAAGGTATAGAGGTACATATATTTAATTGAGTAGACGACTGTACCCGTATTGCTTAGAGCGAGTAACATCTGGTAAACATAGGTTGACAAAACAACCTTATAAAGTAGACCTAAAACGATACGATAAACACCGTCCCCTGCCAACTCTAGATAGTCTTTCCGAGGCATGACCTCGTTTATCTCTTTTAAAAATCTCCTACTCCGATCAATCGGACCAGCACTAACCGTTGGGAAAAAGAACAAAAACTGTAAGTAATCTTTTACACCAATTTTTTCTTTGATCAAGCCATCCGATATTTCTAGCATAATCTGAATGGTCTTAAAGGACATGTAGGAAATTCCAATAAAGGCCAACAAATGCAAAGAAGTCAGAGCAAAGACTTTATTGATCACTAAGGGAAGAATAGAGAGGAAAACCAGTGGTTTCAGTCGCTTTGCTTCTATCCTCTGTGCTAGAAATACGAGAAAATATTGGTAAACGATAAAGGCAAGCAAATAGACTATCATCGCTCGACTCTTGCCATAAATAGCTCCTGCAAATAAGAGGGAGAGCGCCAAAATATAGTAGTCCTTACGTTTTTCAAAAAAGTTTACCACAAAACCAATCAGTAACACTACAAACAAGAGAAGAAAAAACTCATTCCCCTCAAAATAATTCATATCAATCGAACTCCTTTTTCATTTTCTCATCTTGCTTCAGAACTTATCTTTCTAGTTTTTTCCTATCCTATCACTAGAGAGAATTAGCTTTATCTATTATACCATAATTTAAAAACTTTAAATGCCCCTGTTGGCAGCTACCTAGAACAAAAAAGAGCCGAAGGGCTCTTTTTATTTATGACTTAATTTCTTGGTCAAGAAATCTCCCAAGAACTGGATCGTAAAGATAATCAAGATGATAATGATGGTCGCCAAGATGGTCACATCGTGATTGTAACGGTTGAATCCATAGGCAATGGCCACATTACCGATACCACCAGCACCAACTGCTCCCGCCATAGCTGTTTCACCAACAAGGGAAATCAAGGTCACAGTCGTCACACGAATCAAATCTGGAAGACCTTCGGATAGGTATACCCCAACGATATCCCAGAAAGTCGCTCCACTAGCTTGCGCTGCTTCAATCACACCACCATCCAACTCAGCCAAGACGACCTGCACCTGACGGGCAAAGAAGGCAAATACCGCAAAAGAAAGTGGAACAAGGGCTGCATTTGGCCCGATACTAGTCTTCACAATCAAGTGAGACAGTGGCGACATGATTGCCAAGAGGATGATGAAGGGAACCGCACGGAAAATGGAGGTGATCTTATCCAAAATCCAGAAAACGACCTTATTTTCCAAGACACCACCTGGTGCTGTCAAGACAAGAAAAAGACCTGCCACCAGCCCCAAGAACCCTCCGATGATGAAGGAAAGAACTGTCATATAAAGGGTTAGGTAGATGGCTGTTCCCCAGCCTGCTTGACCAGCCCAGCCCATCTTATAGACATTTGGTAAATAGGTTTGAATCAATGATTCCATCTTACTGTCCTCCCTTCAATACTTTTAGCTGTACGCCTGCTTGACGAATAGCTTCTTGAGCACCTGCTAGCGCTGCTTTTTCACCTGACAAGACCACAACCAATTCTCCAACAGGAGTGCCATCGAGAATTTCGATATTTCCATAAAGGATATTAGCCGTTACTTGGTAACGCTTGTACAATTCATTCAAAAGTGGCTCGTCTGTCGAAGCCCCTGCATACTTGAGCTGCACTAAGATACTGTTCTCAGATAAATGCTCTACGATTTCTTGCTTCTCAATCTTGACCATGGCTTCGTCAATACCTGTGGCAGTTGAGATAAAGTCTTGAGTCAAAGGTTGTTTAGGATCTGAGAAGATTTCAAGAACACTACCCTCTTCAATCAAACGACCATCCTGCATAACTGCCACACGGTTGGCAATGTCTTTGACAATCTGCATTTCATGCGTAATCAAGACAACAGTCAAACCTAATTTTTGGTTCAAATCTTGCAACAAAGCCAAAATCTGCTTGGTTGTCTTAGGGTCAAGGGCAGACGTTGACTCATCTGAAATCAAAATTTTCGGATCATTGGCCAAGGCACGCGCAATGGCCACACGCTGTTTTTGCCCTCCTGATAGTTGTGAAGGGTAGTTTTCGGCACGATCCGCCAAGCCAACCAAGTCCAACAACTTAGCTACTTTAGCTTTCTTTTCTTCCTTGCTGAGTCCAGAGTGCTTAAGAGCAAAGGCCACATTTTCCTCTGCTGTCTTTTGACTCATGAGGTTAAAATGCTGGAAAATCATCCCAATGTCTTGACGCTTACGGCGCAACTGCTCTGCCGTCAAGGTCACCTTGCCGTCAAAAATCACATCGTTATCAATGGTAATTTTCCCTGCAGATGGTTTTTGCAGGAGGTTAATCACCCGTACAAGGGTTGATTTCCCTGCTCCAGAATATCCAACGATTCCGTAGATATCCCCTTCTTGGATGTGAATGGTCACATCCTTGACCGCTGTGATGGTTCTCTTCTTTTGGTGAAAGGTCACATCGATCTGATCTAACTTAATAATATCTCTACTCATAGCTTCTAATCAGCTCCTCTACTAATTCAATATGGGTGTAGTAATCGGCGATTCGCACATTTTCATCTCCACCGTGGTCTCGGCTATTGGCATTCCCTAGACCGAAGGCTACCATGGGTACCTCTAAGGCATCAAAGACCGTATGCATAGGTCCTGTCCCCGCTGTAGTCGGCAAGACTGAAACACCCTGTGGATAGAATTTCTTGGCCAACTCAATCACATTGAGAATGGCTGGCGCACTCATATCGCTTCGATAGCTCATCTCTCCCAAGGTATAGTATAATTCTACCTTATCAAAGCCATTTTTGTCTAGCTGTTTCCGAATTTTTTCCAGAACATCATGCGGTTCTAAGCCAGGAACCAAACGAACCTCTAGCTTGGCACTAGCTTCTGCTGGCAAAATCGTTTTAACCCCTTGCCCTTGATAACCTGACTGAATCCCTTCGATATTGAGAGCTGGCTCGAAAAAGAAACGTTTTAGAAAGGCTGCGCGGTCCTCTTGTAAGAGAGGCAATTCCAAGCCATAAATGCGACTGATTTCCTCAGGATTGCGTTGGGCATAAGTATCCACCAAGGCTAGTTCTCGTTCATTTGGCTCTTGAACATCCTCGTACAAGCCTTCTACCAAGATACGGCCATCTGCTGCACGCAGGCTACTTAAGGCCTGGATGAGATACCATGGTGCTGACTCCACAACTCCACCATAACTCGAGTGGATATCCACATCAGCACTTTTTACCTTAGCATCAAATGTCACAATCCCTTTGTTTCCGCCAGAGATTTCCAGCTGCTCCAAGGCGTTCTTTGTACCTTGTTCCCATACCAGCAAATCCGCCCCACGAAGTTTGTCTGCGTGTTTCTCTAAATACTTATCTAGATCCATGGAAGCAGACTCCTCTGCCCCTTCCATGATAAAGCTAATATTGACAGGTAGGTCATCATGGTGTTGCATGTATTTTCTCAAAGCACTCAAACGAGCTGTGATGTGGCCTTTGTCGTCGTCAACACCACGTCCATACATAAAACCATTGCGCACAGAAAGGGTAAAAGGATCCTCTGTCCACACCTGGTCACCATCCGCTGGCACGGTGTCATAGTGGTTATAGAAGATCAAGGTCTTAGCATCTGGACGCGAACTCTTGAAATGCGCCATGACAAAGGGAGCCGTATAAGTCTCGTCAATCTCCACTTCAGCCCCTACGCGCTTGAAAATCTCACCCAGATAGTTTGCGACTTCCTTAAGTCCAACCTGCTGGGCAAAGACTGATTTCTTGGAAATTAAGGTGCGCAAGACTTCAAAATAATGTTGAGCTACATGATCCTTTTCAAATTTTTCAATCTGTTCTTGTTCACTAGGAAAAACCATATTCTCTCTACCTTTCTATGAACGTATAGTCTTCTTTACAATCCATGCTCTAGACAAAAGTAAGAGGTGGAAACTCTCTCCCACCTCCCTGTGTCTTATTACCAAACTGGTTGGTCCAAACCGTCTGATGTTTCTTCGATAACTTTTTTCACTTCATCAGTGTGGTAAGCTGCGATAATTTTCTTGATGGCATCAGCCTTAGGTGATGATTCCCAATCTTTTTTCGCAACGATGATGTTGTACCATTGTTTTGAGTTTTCATCAGCTTGTTCTTTGAAGAGTGCTTTTTTGTAGTCCAATTTTGCTTCTGTAACGAAGGTATTGTTTACAACGGCAGCATCAACTGATGACAATGAACGAGCTGTTTGGCTAGCGTCCAATTCAGTAATCTTCAAGTTCTTTGGATTTTCTTTGATGTTTGCGATAGTAGCAAGTTCAGTTCCAGAAACATCCAATTTGATCAAACCAGCTGATTGAAGCAAGTAAAGCGCACGGCTTTCGTTTGTAGCGTCATTCGGTACAGCGATTTCACCCTTATCTGGGATTTCTTCCACTTTCGTGTACTTGTTTTCTTCCCCATTTTTACCTGAGTAAAGGCGGATTGGTGAGATGTACGTATCTGCAATCGCTACAAGATCTTTCCCGTTTTCTTTGTTCCAGTTGTTCAAGAAGTTGTAGTGTTGGAAAGCGTTCAAGTCTACTTCGCCATCAGCAGTTGCCTTGTTTGGTTGAGAGTAGTCAGTGAACTCTGTGAATTCCAATTTAATACCATCTTTTTTAACCAATTCTTGGATTTTATCCCAACGTTTTTCTTCAGAACCGCTACGGTTAACTGTTGCGATTTTAACAACTGTTTCATTGTCCGCTTTCTTTTCTGAATTTCCGCAAGCTGCAAGAGTCAAACCTGCGACTGTAGCAAGAGCTGCTACACCGAGCCATTTTTTGATTTTCATGATTCTTTCTCCTTTAAAAATAATACCGTAATAGTATCTCATACTTTATTTGATTTAGCAAATTGTTATTAGATAGGCAGACATATAGTTTGAAACTATATACCTAAAAATTGAGAAATCATCCGCCTTTCTCAGACTGGATGATTTCATACGACTATTTAATGTCAGCTTCTGCTGGGAGATAAGTGTCTCCGAAGAACTGTTTAGACAATTTTTCAAGAGTTCCGTCTTTGTAGAGTTCTTGGATACGTTTGTCTACAAATGATTTCAACTCATCTTGACCTTTAGCAAGAAGTGGGTATACGTAAGGTTGTTGGTCGCTTGGAAGTTCAATGACTTTCAAGTTATCCAAACCTTGGTTTTTGATAACTGTTTCAACACCGATTTTATCAAAAATCTTGTAGTCAAATTGACCATCGCTCAAACGAGACATGATTTGTTGGAAATCAGCCTTGGTGTAGTTAAGAACCGTTGGATTGTCTGCGTGTTGTTTGTTATAGTCTTCTAGTTGTTTAGCTGTTGTTGTTCCTTGAACGACTTCAGTAGATTTTCCACCAATATCATCGAGAGACTTAATACTGTTATCGTCTTTCTTTACAACGAGAACGTTAGGATTTTTAGCAGTTGGAGCTGCATAAAGGTATTTTTCAGCACGTTCTTTGGTGTAGCTGATGTTGTTCACAGCCATTTGGTAGCGATCAGCGTCAAGGCCCGCAAAGACACCTGACCACTCTGTCTTTTCAAACTTGACATCGTATTTGTCAGAGTCTTTAAAGATAGCACGAACTACTTCAATCTCATAACCAGTCAACTCACCGTTGTCTTCATAGTTAAATGGTTTTGGTGAAGCGTTGGTCGCTACGACAATTTCTTTCTTACCAGGTGTTGCTGCTTCGCTAGATGCGCTATCTTTCTTATCTCCACCTGAGCAAGCTGCTAGCACACCTGCGGCAACGAGTCCTAAGGCAGCAAGAGATGAATATTTGACGATTTTTTTCATGTCATTTCCTCCAAAATAGAATACTGTACTATCTTAACAGAAAATATTTTTTTTCGCCATTATATGATACCTATCTCGGTGATAGGTTTTTCTTATAGCTGATTAAAAGACCAGACGCAAGACTGCAATCAAGACAACCCCAAAGAGAACTGTGCCGACTAAATTACGATAGCGAAAGGCTACCCAAGCCGTTGGAAAGACTGCTAAAAAGTCTAGCCATTTGATTTGAGGAAAGCTTCCAACCTTACCTGTCACTACGCTTGAAAGGATCAAGGCAAAGATAATGGAAACAGGTAAAAACTTCAAAAATCGCTCAACGATAGCTGGCAAACCCTTGTACTTAACCAAGATGAAAGGAATCATACGGGGAATCCAAGTCACCAATCCAGAAAAGACGATCGCCATTAAAATATACTTACTGACCATCTAAGACCACCCCCATAGTACAACCAAGTAGTGTCGCAAATAGAACAGCCAGCGACTGAGACACCACTGTCAAGAGGAAAAAGAAAGACACCGCAACAACTGCTAGGATCAGCAGCAGATTCCGTACAGGAACCCGTCTTTGCATAATCTGAAATTGCGAAGTAAAAATCCCGATAAACATCCCAACAAGGGCAAAGTCCAAGCCAAAGACTTCAGGATTTGGAAGAAGGCCACCTAAAGCTGTCCCCGCAACTGTCCCAACAAACCAAGCTACATAACTGTTGAGATTGTTCCCATGCATCCACATGGGATGGACCTTGTCTGTATGTACTAGTTCTCCCATCAAAACTCCGTAAGTCTCATCTGTCAAGAGGCTCGACATCCCGATATTTTGCCAGAGACTGGTATGACGGAAATAAGTCGACGCATGCAGACTCAACAAGAAGAGACGCAAATTGATCAAAAAGACCGTCATGGCAATGGCCGCCACAGGCGCTTGGACCGCAATCAATGCCAACATGGCAAACTGGGCACTCCCAGCATAAACAAAGAGGCTCATCAAGCCCATCTCAACAGGTGTCACATAGGGCGCACCGATAATCCCGCAAGCCAGACCGATACTAACATAGCCAAGGGCAGTCGGCATAGCCGCCTGTACACCTTCCCAAAATCCTTTTTCTTTCATCTCTCTCCTCTTATTTTCTTCGTTTGAGGCTGTTCATGGTCACAGCCACAGCAAGGAATATTATAACACATTCAAAGAAGAGAAAAAAGTTTAGAGTTTGAAACTTAGAGCTAGTAAAAAATGCTGAAATCCCATGAGTGTTATTAATGCATCCTAAACTGATCCACCCGAATAGTATACTTTTTATCTTCAATTTCTTTAGCATCTTCATCTTCTGTCGGATAAACATCGATCCAAAATTCTCTCCTTTGTCCTTTCAACTTGACTTTATAGCGATAGCCGTCATCGTATAGTCCTACCGTCTCGGTAGTTACAGTTTGAAAATTCGGAAGAGCTTCAATTTCTTTTTTTATAGTATGGGATAGATTGTTGAGCACTACATATTGCTCCCCTTTTGAAGCTACAGGAATATGAGCTGTCGCTTCTTCCAAGCGATGTGATTTTGAAAATGTGAATCTTGCTCGACCTGTATAACCATTCAAAGCAATATTTTCGTAATCATAGAAAAGGCGACCTGTTTTATAGAAATAAGGGTCTTCAGCACGCCAAGTATCTCGATAGGCCATCTCTGTTTCCTCCACTACTTCGCTAGCCTCTCCAAATACTTCTTCAAAAGATTTAGGAGGCATGCCGAACGAAAGGGATTCAAACAAGACCAGTTGTGTCTTTTTAACATTCTGGCAAGCTGATAAAAGCATGAGGAAAGCTCCAAGAGCAAGCAAACTACTGATTATTTTTGTAAATTTCATATTTCTACTATACAAAAAAACTCTAGAATTGACAAACTTTGATAGAGTGGGATTCCGTGATTGATTTTAAAATTACTTTTTCATTTAAGATAACAAAGAATTGAGCAAGGACTATTATTAGATATTTTAGATAAAGAAAAAGACTGGGAAGCCAGCCTTATCGTATGAACAAAAGTTAAATCAGAAATCCCTACTAAATGCTCTCACGAATATTCAAGAGCATGACAAATGCGGTTAGGAGTAATAGCAATAGAATAAAGCTGACCGCTAGGGTTCCAAAACTTGTAGCAATCGTTACGAAAACGATTGTGAATAGACTTGGTAAAACAACCGTAATAGCACCAATAGAGGATTGAACCGCTCCCATTGACTCCTCAGGTATTTGTTTAAAGACGAGTTCTTGCAATCTAGGAGAGAGTATACCTGCGATAAAGGCATCCAAGGAGCTGAAAAGCAGAATCAAGCCAAAATGAACTGTGGCAAATCCTACTAAAAGGAATAACTGGATGACAACTGAGGCATATAGAGCCATTTTTATAGAAATCGTATTTTTCAGATAGCCACTTACAAGACTTCCGACAATAAGTGCTGACAATTCTAGTGTTGATAACAAAGCGAGTGATTGACCAGTTTGTAAATTCAAAAACGGTTGGTTTCTTAAAAAAAGAGTCGAAATAGGAACAGTAACATTAATCACCGCTTGGCTGATAGAGACGATAAACAAAATGAAGACCACTCTATCCATATTCCAGATCAATTTCGATGATTGGAACAAATGCTGGCAAAACGATTTTACAGAAAGACCTTCTTGATAGCTAATTGTTTTTTCAATTTTCAAAAGATCATTTTTTATGAAAAGAATACCTACAAATGCTATCAGAAACGTCAGAGCGTTTAGCAAGGAAATAAACTGAATAGAAAGAATTCCTAGTAAAATCCCTCCTAGAATATTACTGATTGTCCGAACTAAACTAACTGTTGATTGTTTAAAGCCAATGGCTTCTGTCAGATGTTCTTTCCCAATGATTCTTATAAAAATAGGAGTTAGCATGGCTCCTGAAAAATAACTCAATGTATCCGACAAGAGGTTCATCAAACAAATAAAGAATACGAGCCATAAGGAAAAGGACTGCCCTGAAAGCGAAAGTGCCACTATAGAATAAAGTACAAATTTGACAAAACTAATAACCGTATACTTTAGAACACGATGATGTTGAAAGTCAGCCAAAACTCCCATAAAGATTTGCAGAACTTGAGGAACAGTCTCTGAAATCGTAATGAGTAAAATCGCCAAGGGGGCAAACGAAGCATCTGCCACATAATTCAAAAAAGCAAGATAAAAAATTGTATCCCCAACCGTTGAAATCCACTGGTTGATGGTTAATTGCCTAAAATCTCTATTTTGAAGAAATACTTTCATACTAATTCACCATCCCCCAGTTCCATGTACTTAGATAACACATAAAGGTACTCCTGTTTATCTACTTTAGAATGCTTCACATAACATTTTACTGTATTTAACAACTCCCCTGCAGCGTCTTTATATTTTCTTACTCTAAAATAAGAATACAATTCCAACAATGTATCAACTATCCCTAGCATACCATTCCATAGATCTGCATATTGAGCAAATTCTGTAATTAATCCTTCAGACAGTTCTTTGATTAGGTCTATATACTTTTTAAAATCTATAAAAATCAAGGCACGAATAAATCCTGCTGTCCCATTATTTAGATAAGGTGAAGCTAAATTTGATTCTATCGGGACCATCCTACCATTATCTGTCATAATTAATTTTTCAATGATGATATTAATTCCATAGTCAATAACATCGCAATCAAAATTATGTTTTTTCATCAAAATAAGCAAGCCAGACAATCCATCTAATCCCAAATTTTTCTCTCTATGCATCAAATGCTGTAGTAATCGATGATTATTTTTGGCATTCTCATATCGTTGAAAATTAACTAGTTTCTTATTAATA